>NZ_NQYT01000007.1:0-47878 GCF_009192935.1 Xanthomonas sp. LMG 12461 | reverse complement strand
CCCGCGCAGTCCTGCGCGGGCACGCTGCCGCCTGCGCGTGCGCCGGCACCTCCCCGTTTTCGGAACGCTGACCATGTCCTCCGCCCGTCACACCCGCCTGTCCGGCCTGGAGCCGCTGCTGCTGACCCCGGACCTGCTGTTCGTCAATGTCGGCGAGCGCACCAACGTCACCGGCAGCGCGCAGTTCCGCAAGCTGATCAAGGAAGAGCGCTACGAGGAAGCGGTGGAGGTGGCGCGCCAGCAGGTCGCCAATGGCGCGCAGATCCTCGACGTCAACATGGATGAGGGCCTGATCGACTCGGAGAAGGCGATGGTGCGCTTTCTCAACCTGATCATGTCCGAGCCGGACATCGCACGCATCCCGGTGATGGTCGACTCCTCCAAGTGGAGCGTGATCGAGGCCGGGCTGAAGTGCCTGCAGGGCAAGAGCGTGGTCAACTCGATCTCGCTCAAGGAAGGCGAGGCGCCGTTCGTCGAGCACGCGCGCAAGGTGCTGCGCTACGGCGCCGCGGCGGTGGTGATGGCCTTCGACGAGGTCGGCCAGGCCGACACCTGCGCGCGCAAGGTGGAGATCTGCACCCGCGCCTACCGCATCCTCACCGAGCAGGTCGGGTTCCCGCCGGAAGACATCATCTTCGATCCGAACATCTTCGCCGTGGCCACCGGCATCGAGGAGCACGACAACTACGCGGTCGACTTCATCGAAGCCACCCGCGAGATCAAGCGCAGCCTGCCGCACTGCCATGTCTCCGGTGGTGTGTCCAACGTGTCGTTCTCGTTCCGCGGCAACGAGACAGTGCGCCAGGCGATCCATTCGGTATTCCTGTACCACGCCATCGCCGCGGGCATGGACATGGGCATCGTCAACGCCGGCGGCATGCCGATCTACGACGAACTGGACCCGGAGCTGCGCGAGCGCGTGGAGGACGTGATCCTCAACCGCCGCCGCGACGCCACCGAACGCCTGCTGGAGATCGCCGAGCGCTTTAAGAAGGCCGGGACCCGGGACTCGGGACCCGGGACCCGGGAGAAGCTGGCGTGGCGCGAGAAGACGGTGCGCGAGCGCTTGAGCCATGCGCTGGTGCATGGCATCGACGAGTTCGTCGAGGTCGATACCGAAGAGGCGCGGCAGCAGGCCGCGCGGCCGCTGGACGTGATCGAAGGCCCGCTGATGGACGGCATGAACGTGGTCGGCGACCTGTTCGGCGCCGGCAAGATGTTCCTGCCGCAGGTGGTGAAATCGGCGCGGGTGATGAAGAAGGCGGTGGCCTACCTGCTGCCCTACATCGAGGCGGAGAAGCTGCGCAGCGGCGATACCGGCAAGTCCAACGGCAAGATCGTCATGGCCACGGTCAAGGGCGACGTGCACGACATCGGCAAGAACATCGTCGGCGTGGTCCTGGCCTGCAACAACTTCGACGTGATCGACCTGGGGGTGATGGTGCCGACCCAGACCATCCTCGACCGCGCCCGCGCCGAGAACGCCGACATCATCGGCCTGTCGGGGCTGATCACCCCGTCGCTGGAGGAGATGACCCACGTCGCCCGCGAGATGCAGCGGCAGGGCTTCTCGATGCCGCTGCTGATCGGCGGCGCCACCACCTCGCGCGCGCACACCGCGCTGAAGATCGACCCGCATTACGCGGCGCCGACGGTGTGGGTGAAGGACGCCTCGCGCGCGGTGGGCGTGGCGCAGTCGCTGATCTCGCGCGAACTGCGCGCGGCCTTCGTGGCCGCCAACGACGCCGACTACGCCGAGATCCGCCAGCGCCACAAGAACCGCGGCGACGCCAAGCGCCTGGTCTCGCTCGCGCACGCGCGCGGGCAGCGCTTCGACGGCGGCTGGGACGCCTACACCCCACCGGCGCCCAGGCAGCCCGGCCTGCACGTGTTCGACGACTACCCGCTGGACGACCTGGTCCCGCTGATCGACTGGACCCCGTTCTTCCAGGCCTGGGAACTGGCCGGCAAGTTCCCGGCGATCCTCACCGACGAGATCGTCGGCCAGCAGGCCAGCGAGCTGTACCAAGACGCGCGCGCGATGCTGCAGCGGATCGTGGAGGAGAAATGGCTGACCGCCAAGGCCGTGTTCGGGCTGTGGCCGGCGCAGTCGGTGGGCGACGATGTTGTGGTCCTGACGGACCGGGAATCGGGAGACGGGAATGGGGAATCGTCAGGCGCGACCGCGCCGCTCGACCATTCCCGATTCTCCATTCCCCATTCCCTGCACTTTTTGCGACAACAGGTCGACAAGCCCGCCGAGCGCCCGGACTTGTGCCTGGCCGACTTCATCGCCCCGCGCGACAGCGGCAAGCAGGACTGGATCGGTGCGTTCGCGGTGACCGCCGGCATCGGCATCGAACCGCACGTGGCGCGCTTCGAGGCGGCGCACGACGACTACAACGCGATCCTGCTCAAGGCCCTGGCGGACCGCCTGGCCGAGGCACTGGCCGAGCGCCTGCACCAGCGCGTGCGCACCGAGTTCTGGGGTTACGCCGACGACGAGGCGCTGGACAACGAGGCGCTGATCGCCGAGCGCTATCGCGGCATCCGTCCCGCGCCCGGCTATCCGGCCTGCCCCGACCACAGCGAGAAGCAGACCCTGTTCGCCCTGCTCGATGCCGGTCGCAATGCCGGCATGTCGCTGACCGAGAGCTTCGCGATGCTGCCGACCGCCGCGGTGTCCGGCTACTACTTCAGCCACCCGCAGAGCCAGTACTTCGTGGTCGGCCGGCTGGGCAAGGACCAGCTCGCCGACTACGCCCGGCGCAAGGGTGTCTCGCTGCAACAGGCCGAACGCTGGCTGGCCTCCAACCTGGACTACGATCCGGAGTGAGCCCACGCCGACCGCAGGCGCCCCCATAGCGCCTGTGCCGCCCCACGCGCCTTCGAGTGCATCGCCGATGCCCATGTCCACTCCGACCCCATTGAAGATCGTGGTCACCGGCAGTGCCGGCCGGGTCGGCCGCGCGATCCATATCCGGCTCGCGCGCGAGCACCACGTCAGCGGCCTCGACCGGACGCCCTGCTCCACCGCCGACTGGGTCGGCGACCTCGACGATGCCGCACTGCTGGCGCGCGCACTGCAGGGCGTGGACGCCGTGATCCACACGGCCGCGCTGCATGCGCCGCACGTCGCGCATGTGCCGGCGGCGCGCTTCCGCCAGGTCAACGTTGACGGCACGCGCCGCGTCCTGGACGCCGCGGCGGCGGCCGGCGTGCGCCGCATCGTGTTCACCAGCACCACCGCGCTGTATGGCGACGCAGCCACTCCCGACGGCAGCGCCGGCTGGGTCGACGAGACGCTGGCGCCGCAGCCGCAGACCATCTACCACCACACCAAGCTGGAGGCCGAGGCGCTGCTGCGCGAAGCGGCCGACCAGGGCGGTCCGAGCGTGCGCATCCTGCGCATGTCGCGCTGCTTCCCGGAACCGGTCAACGTGATGGCGGCATTCCGCCTGCATCGCGGCATCGACGCGCGCGACGTCGCCGAGGCCCATGCGGCGGCATTGCGGCATGCCGGGCCGGCAAGCGCGACGTTCGTGATTTCCGGCGCCACCCCGTTCCTGCGCGAAGATTGCGCCGAACTGCACACCGCAGCACCGGCGATCCTGCACCGCCGCGCGCCGACGCTGGTGGCGGCGTTCGCGCAACGCGGCTGGGCACTGCCGGAACGGATCGATCGCGTCTATTCGCCGCAACGGGCGCTGGACGCACTGGGCTGGCAACCGCGCCATGGTTTCGCGGAGGTGCTGCACCAATACGACACGCACGTGCCCGAGGTGCTGCCGCCCAACGACGGGCGCGCCGTCAGCGACTGAGCGCCTGGCGCTGATCGGCACACCGGGTTCGGATGGCGGAGCAAGGATGTGCGCCGTCGGCGCGAACCGGAAGCGCCCGGGGTTTTACCGGCCGGTTCGCGAATCCCGATAAGCACTTGATCGAAAAAGCGAAATGCCTGGGCACCATGAAACCGGGCAAGGCAGCCCCGCCCCCTCCACGTCGCCGCACGCCCGTTTCGCGAAATCGGCACTTTTTCCTTAGTCCCGGCCGGCAGTTATGCTGAGGGCTGTCGCGCCCTCACGGGCGCGTGGATTGAAACTGTCCAGCCCGCAGCGCAGCCGCAGGCCGAGCAGAGTCGCGCCCTCACGGGCGCGTGGATTGAAACACCTGTCAAGGGCTTACCTGATGAGCGCCGTAAAAAGTCGCGCCCTCACGGGCGCGTGGATTGAAACCGCCGAAACGCAAGGCACAGCAGCAGGATCACCGCGTCGCGCCCTCACGGGCGCGTGGATTGAAACATTCTCTTTGATTGAGGGGAATTACGTCAGCGGGACGTCGCGCCCTCACGGGCGCGTGGATTGAAACCTTGCCCTGGTACTTGGCGATGCCGTCGGGGTTGGTCGCGCCCTCACGGGCGCGTGGATTGAAACGCGTTAGGGGGCTTATATAGGGGAAGCCTCGTCGTCGCGCCCTCACGGGCGCGTGGATTGAAACGTGAACCGCGTGCCATTGGCATCTGCTGGCACCAAGTCGCGCCCTCACGGGCGCGTGGATTGAAACGGAAGGTCTGTGTAGCCCTTGTTCCTGGCCCAGTGTCGCGCCCTCACGGGCGCGTGGATTGAAACCTTTGTCTTGGCGATGCAGTACACGCCGATGATCTCGTCGCGCCCTCACGGGCGCGTGGATTGAAACCGTTGCTGGATCCGGATTGCTTGTTCACAGCCTCGTCGCGCCCTCACGGGCGCGTGGATTGAAACTCAAAGTCAGCAAACAACCTCGATGCAATTGCTGGTCGCGCCCTCACGGGCGCGTGGATTGAAACTCAAAGTCAGCAAACAACCTCGATGCAATTGCTGGTCGCGCCCTCACGGGCGCGTGGATTGAAACGGCTTCTCTGGCGCCGCGCTTGCTTCACCGACCACGTCGCGCCCTCACGGGCGCGTGGATTGAAACGGCTTCTCTGGCGCCGCGCTTGCTTCACCGACCACGTCGCGCCCTCACGGGCGCGTGGATTGAAACAACGGCCTGCCGTTGATGATCAAGCACATCGCCCGTCGCGCCCTCACGGGCGCGTGGATTGAAACGTCAAGTCGTCGTTGATCGCGACGTCAATCGAGATGTCGCGCCCTCACGGGCGCGTGGATTGAAACCAGTTCAGCGATCCCATTGCCTATGGCGTGGACGGTCGCGCCCTCACGGGCGCGTGGATTGAAACTTGCCGCTGTTGTCCGGCGCCGCGAACATTTCGACGTCGCGCCCTCACGGGCGCGTGGATTGAAACACAGACATCGCAGTGTCCCTGCAGGCCGGGCAGAAGTCGCGCCCTCACGGGCGCGTGGATTGAAACACCATCGCCAAGATGATGGACGCCGACCTGCTGGCGTCGCGCCCTCACGGGCGCGTGGATTGAAACCCCCTCGCTTTTTCCACCACCGCCACCTACCGCGGTCGCGCCCTCACGGGCGCGTGGATTGAAACTTGAGGACGGTAAAGGCATCGGCCACGGTCGGCGTCGTCGCGCCCTCACGGGCGCGTGGATTGAAACTGGACCGGCACGCTGCTGGAGGACCCGCTGGGCCGTCGCGCCCTCACGGGCGCGTGGATTGAAACATCTTCGGGGACTACCTGGCCGAGGGCCTGGCCCCGGTCGCGCCCTCACGGGCGCGTGGATTGAAACAGGTCCTCACCCAACCACTTCTCGCACTGGTCCTGTCGCGCCTTCACGGGCGCGTGGATTGAAACTAACCATGGGCGGCCTTCGGGCCGCCCCGCACAGGTCGCGCCCTCACGGGCGCGTGGATTGAAACAACCAGGAGGACGTGGCTCGCCATGGCGGCCCCGGTCGCGCCCTCACGGGCGCGTGGATTGAAACGTAAGTGGGTAGCACATGGCTAGCGCCATCGCGATCGTCGCGCCCTCACGGGCGCGTGGATTGAAACTGCGCACGATGGGCACGATCGCCACCGGTACCTAGTCGCGCCCTCACGGGCGCGTGGATTGAAACAGTGGAGCGGTGAAATGAACCGCCGGCACCTGCAGGTCGCGCCCTCACGGGCGCGTGGATTGAAACCCGCGCAAGGTGATTGACGACGAAGTCGCCGAATTGTCGCGCCCTCACGGGCGCGTGGATTGAAACAATGAGGGTTATATGACGGTTAGGCGGCACGGGGCGGTCGCGCCCTCACGGGCGCGTGGATTGAAACCGGGCCTACGGCTACGAGACCGCCGAGACCACGCACGTCGCGCCCTCACGGGCGCGTGGATTGAAACTTCAGGCCCGCATCCACCAGCTGCAGCGCAAGGTGGTCGCGCCCTCACGGGCGCGTGGATTGAAACGCCGCCGACGCGCTGCGCAAGATCAGCCAGACCGGGTCGCGCCCTCACGGGCGCGTGGATTGAAACCCGTTGTCCACGAAATAGCTGGCGCCGCCGCTGCGTCGCGCCCTCACGGGCGCGTGGATTGAAACACGATGTTTCGGTCCGGCATAAATCCCGCGATCTTGTCGCGCCCTCACGGGCGCGTGGATTGAAACCTGAAGTCGCGCGGCAAGCGGGTGATCTTCTACCCTGTCGCGCCCTCACGGGCGCGTGGATTGAAACTTCTACAACCTGTTCCTGATGCTCCAGCAGCTCGGCGGTTGCGCCCTCACGGGCGCGTGGATTGAAACTCGATCTTGTTCTTCATTGCGGCTTCCTCGCCTTGTCGCGCCCTCACGGGCGCGTGGATTGAAACTCGCCACGCCGCACCTGTGCGCCGGCCGCTACAGGTCGCGTCCTCACGGGCGCGTGGATTGAAACTCCTTGCCGGCTGGGACTCGCTCACGCATGCGTTTCCCGCCATCCAAGGCGCCTGGGTGAAACCGTTCCAGGCCCTTGGTTGCGCGGAGGCGCGATTCACGCCATCACCGCACCATGGACCTCAGCGCAGCAGCACCGAAATGCCGAGGCCGCCCTGCCAGTCCGGGGTCTGCGACGACAGGCCGCGCAGCACCGACAGATCCAGTTGCACGCGGTTGGCAAACAACCAGGTGACGCCGCTGCCGAGCGCGCGCATCTCGTCCTCGCCGCCGCCGATGCCGGCCTCGACGTAGGCGCTCAGCGTGTCGCCGGCGTAGAACGTGTAGCTCGGCGAGACGCTCCAGCCGGAGCCGTCCTCGCTGTCGCTGACATTGCCGTACAGCGCCAGGCTACGCCCATCCGGCAGGTCCCAGCCGGCACTCACGCCCAGGTCGTAGCGGTGGCCGGCATCGCCGTACGGCGCGCGCCCGACCGGCAGACTGGCGCTGCCGAGCAAGGCCCAGCTGACGCGGTCGCTGGCGCTGGGCAACGCCTGCTTCAAGCCGATGCTGGCGTCGCCGCCACTGTGCCCGCGCTGGTCCTGCCCGCCGCCACGCACGCGCTGCCACACCTGGCTGTCGATCGCCAGCTGCAACTCGGTGCGTGCGCTCAGGCCGAACCGCAGCCGGCTGTTGGCGACGTATTCGGTGCTGCGCACGTCGCCGACGCGGTCGTAGCTGCCATCGAAGAACGCCTGCTCCCAGGCCAACTGTCCACGCTGCAGGGTGGTCGAGGCGAAGCCGATACCGGGCCGGTCGAACGCCGGTGCGTCCTCGGCGCAGGCCACGCCGGCAGTGCCGGTAGTGGCCGCCAGCAGCAGCGCCCCGCGCAGCAGCGCATCGCCGCGGCGGCGCAACTGCGGCCGGCGGCCATGGTGGGTGGCGACGAACGACGGCACCGCCCGCGATCGCTGCGGCGCGAGAAAAGGCAGAACAGGCATGCGCGAACTCCTTGCGATGCGGGAGCGGAGGGCTGCGCCTCAAGGCGCCGGCGGCGAGTGTGCCTGGATCGCCGCAATGTGCGATGTGAAGCCCGGCAGCAGCACCCGGTTGCCGTAGCCGCTGAGGTGATCGGCATCGAAGAACAGCGGGCGCCCGTCGCGGCTGCCGCTGCAGCGCTGCGCGTCGCACAGCAGCGGCAACGGATCCCACACCGAGGCATGCGGCAGCTGCGCGGCGATGCGCTGCAGGCTCTGCAGCACCGGCGCACGGTAGCGCTCCATCGTCGCGCGTGCGATCGGGATGCCGCGCGCGCAGATCGGATTGCCGCGGTTGAACCAGTCCGAACAGCGATACGGCGGCGCACGCAGCACCGGCTTGGGCGCTTCGAAGACGATGCGCACGCCGCGCTGCGCCAAGGGCTGCAGCAGCGCGACCGCAGCCGCTTCGCCAGCGCTGCGCGCGGCCTGCGCCTCGGCACCCTCCTGCTCGGCCATCGCCGCGGTCTCGTCGAACAGGCGGTCCTGATCGGCCAGCCGCAGCACGCGCAGGGCGGGCAGAAACAGTACATCGCCGTCGCGCGCGTGCGCGGCGACGTCGGCCAGGGTGCTGCGCTCATAGGCCTGGCAGCCGGGATTGCTGGCCTGCCAGGCCTGCAGGCCGACGATCGGGCAACCGCCGACGCCATACAGCCGCACCGGCACCCCGCTCTGCAGCGCGAAGCGCCGCAGCAGTTCGTTGTAGGCCAGCGCATGCGAGTCGCCGGCCACGAACACCTGGCCGCCGTCATCGCGGTTGGGCAGCGTGCAGGCGCCACGCTCGAACAGCTTGGCGCTGCCCACCTGCACCGGCACCTGGCGGGTCTGCAGCGCGCACTGCGGAAACTCCCGGCGCAGGCCCTTGGCATAGGCGTACCAGTCCAGCGGATGCCGGCTGACCGTGCTCAACCCGTAATAGCGCTGGGCGTTCTGCAGCAACGCATGGGTGCCGCCGGCGAGCAGCACCAGGCCCAGCCCGGCGACGATGGTCCGCGCCGGCGTGCGTGCGCGGCCGATGCGGCCATGCCGCCACGGCAGCTCCACCCAGCGGTACGAGGCAAGGGCCAGCAAGGCGACCAGCAGCAGCGCCGCGGCTCTGGTCGGCGCCGATTCCAGACCGACGGTCCAGCGGAACAGCACGAACACCGGCCAGTGCCACAGATACAGCGAATACGAGACGCGGCCGATCGCCACCGGTGCGCGGTGCGCCAGCGCGCGCCGGGTCCAGCCGGCCGGGGCGCCATGCAGCAGCGCCAGCAAGGCGAGTGTGCCCAACACCGGCCACAGTCCATCCGGCCACGGCGAGTGGCCGGGACGCGCGCACCACAGGCCGACCACCACCGCCGCCAGCGCCATCGCCAGCAACGGCGAACGCCAGCTCCAGGCGCCCGGCGGCGGCGCCTGCGTCCCGGCCTCGAAGCGTCCGCGCAGCGCCAGCACCTGGTACAGCAACACGCCGCTGCCCAGTTGCCAGAAGCGTGCGGTGGTCAGGTAGAACGCGGCCGCCGCATCGCCGGCATCGCGGCTATGCCGCCAGGCGAACGCCAGCGAGGCGGCCGAGGCCAGCGCCACCAGCAGCGTCGACCACACCCGACCGCGGCCGCCACGGTTCCAGGCCAGGAACAGCAGCGGGAACAGCAGATAGAACTGCTCCTCCACGCCCAGCGACCAGGTATGCGTGTACGGATTGAATTCGGCCTTGGGCGAGAAGTAATCGTTGCCGGTCGCGGCCAGCACCCAGTTGCTGAGGCCGACGAAGGCCATGCGCCCGGTCCTGGCGCTGGTCTCGCTGAGCCAGGACTCGGGAATGAACAGGCCGCTGGCCAGGGCCGTGACCAGCAGGCACACCACCAGGGCCGGCGCGATGCGGCGCAGGCGCCGCGCATAGAACTGCGCGAACACGCCCAGCTGTCCGGCCGCCGGCAGGCGCTGCAACGACGCGCTGACCACGAAGCCGGAGATCACGAAGAACATGTCCACGCCGGTAAACCCGCCCGGCAGCCATGCCGGATCGAGGTGGTAGGCGATCACCGCCAGCACCGCGATCGCGCGCAGCCCGTCCACGTACGGCAGATAGCCGCCGCCGGCCTGCGCGTGCGGCGGCATGTGGCCGCGCCCGGCGGCCAGCGTGCCCGTCCCTGGCAGCGCCACGTTTACCAGACCAGATCGTCGGGGATCTGGTACTTGGGATCGGCGTAGGGGTCTTCTTCCGCCGTCGCGTTCGGATCGACCCGCAGCGCCACCGCCGCCGGGAAGATCGCTTCGGCCTGGTCCAGCAGCGCCGCGGTCACCAGCAGGTAGCGGCCGTTCTGCTGCAGCACGCCCAACTCGCCGGCGTTGAGCGCCTTGAGCTGGTCGGCGGTGACGTAGATGCGCTTGATCTTGCCGCCATAGGGGAAATGGCGGGCGATGTCGGCCTCGGCGTGGTTCAGCGCCTGGCCCTTGAGCAGTTCGTCGAGCTTGGCCCGCGCTTCACGGCGCAGGCGCGCTTCTTCCTGCTTCTGCCGCTCGGCCTCGATGCGCTCGTCCTTCTCGCGCTGGGCACGGATCGCATAGGCCTTGGCCAGGTCGATGTCCTCGCGGCTGCGCGGCGGTCGCCCCGGCTGGCCGCCCGCGCCCTGCGGCTTGCCCTGGCCAGGGCCGTTCCCGTGCGGACGGCCGCGCCCGCCGCCGGGCTTGCCGGCGTTGGGCGCGCCGCCGGGAGCGCGCTCACCGCGCGCCCCGGCCGGTGCCGGGCGCTGGCCCGGCCGTCCCTGCGGCCGCGGCGCGGCAGGCGGGGCTTTGCGTTCGGGTTTCGGCGCGGGCTTGAAGCCCAGGCCCAGCAATTGCTCGCGGAGGGTATCGCTCATCGGGACGGCATCGGTCGGTTCGGGGGATCAGTAATGCGGCGGCGGCGGTTCATCGGCCGGATCGGCGTAGAGCGTGCTGCGCACCTTGCCCAGATCTTCGAGCAGGTGACGCAGCAACTCGGCGTTGCGCTGGCTTTCGATACGCGCTTCGGCCAGGGCATCGCTCATTTCCGACAGCGCCTGCTCCTGGAAGGAGAGGCGCGTTTCCAGCTCGATCAGGCGGTTTTCCAGCAACCGATCCTGGGTGGAAAAATCATGCTGCATGGATCGAACGTCCGCGGCCGATGCCGTAATACGCCAGGCCGAAGCTCTCGATTTCCTGCGGATCGTAGAGATTGCGGCCGTCGAACACCACCGCATCGCCGATCAGCTCCTTCATGCGGGTGAAGTCGGGGCTGCGGAACTGCTTCCACTCGGTGACCACCGCCAGCGCATCGGCGCCTTCCAGCGCGTCGAAGGCATCGTCGCAGAAATGCAGATCGGCGCGTTCGCCGAAGATGCGCTTGGCCTCGTCGGTCGCCTCCGGATCGTAGGCACGCACCGTCGCGCCCGCCTCCCACAGTTGCGCCAGCAGGCGGCGGCTGGAGGCGGCACGCATGTCGTCGGTGTTGGGCTTGAAGGCCAGGCCCCACACCGCGAAGGTCTTGCCCTTCAGCGACTGCGCCGCGCCGTAGTGGCGCTGGATCAGTTCGTACAGGTGGCCCTTCTGCGCCTCGTTGACCGCTTCCACCGCATCCAGCAGCCGGGGCGCATGCCCGACCTGCTGCGCGGTGCGCGCCAGCGCCTGCACGTCCTTGGGGAAGCACGAGCCGCCGTAGCCGGCACCCGGGTAGATGAAGTGCCAGCCGATGCGCGGATCCGAGCCGATGCCCTGGCGCACCTTCTCCACGTCGGCACCGACGCGCTCGGCGATGTTGGCGATCTCGTTCATGAAACTGATCTTGGTCGCCAGCATCGCGTTGGCCGCGTACTTGGTCAGTTCGGCCGAGCGCACGTCCATTTCCACGATGCGGTCGTGGTTGCGGTTGAACGGCGCGTACAAGCGACGCAGGCGCGCGGCCGAGCCGGGCTTGCTGCTGCCGATGACGATACGGTCCGGGCGCATGCAATCGGCGACTGCATCGCCTTCCTTCAGGAACTCCGGATTGGAGACCACGTCGAACTCGATCGCCTCGCCGCGCGCTTCCAGCTCGGCGGCGATCGCCGCACGCACCTTGTCGGCGGTGCCGACCGGCACCGTCGACTTGTTGACCACGATGGTCGGCCCCTGGATGTGCTGGCCGATGGTGCGGGCCACCGCCAGGACGTACTGCAGATCTGCGCTACCGTCCTCGTCCGGCGGCGTGCCGACGGCGATGAACACGATATCCCCATGCGCGATGGCGCTGGCCGCATCGGTGGTGAAGAACAGCCTCCGTGCGGCGTGATTGGCCTTGACCATCGGCGAGAGGCCAGGCTCGTAAATCGGGACCACGCCCTTGTTGAGCCCATCCACCTTGGCTTGGTCGATGTCTACGCACACCACATGGTGGCCGACTTCGGCCAGACAGGTTCCGGTGACGAGCCCGACATAGCCGGTGCCGAATATCGCTACGCGCATGTAATCTCCTTTCGGTTATTGAAGGATGTTCAAAAGTTCCACGTCGAAGGTCAACATCGCATCCGGGCCGATCGGGCTGCCCGGCATTCCCTGCGGGCCGTAGCCCAGATTGGACGGAATCCAGAAGCGGTACTTGGACCCCACCGGCATCAGCGCCACGCCCTCGCTCCAGCCCGGCACGACCTGGTTCAGCGCGAACTCGGCCGGCTGGCCGTTCTTGTAGGAGCTGTCGAAGACGGTGCCGTCGAGCAGCTTGCCCTCGTAGTTCACCCGCACCTTGCTGCTGGACGTGGGCCGCGCGCCGCTGCCTTCGCGCAGCACCATGTACTGCAGGCCGGACGGGGTGGTGATCACGCCCTTCTGGTTCTTGTTCTGCGCCAGGAAGGCATTGCCTTCCTGCTTGTTCTTGGTCGCCACCGCGGCCTGCTTGGACGCACCGAAGGCCTGCAGCGTGGCCATCGCCTGCTCCTGGGTCATCGCGGTCTGGCCCTTGGCGAACACCGTGCGCACCGCGCCCATCAGCGTCGGCAGATCGATGTCGTTCTGGATCCGCGCCAGCGACGGACCGACCGCACGGTCGCCCAGCATCAGGCCCACGTTCTCCTTGGACACCGGCGGCGGCTGCGTGCCCGGCGCCATGCCCGGCACCGGCTGGCCGTTGCGCGCGGCCAGCTGCGTGCGCAGCGCGGTATCGGTGGCCTGGGTCTGCTCATCGGACAGCAGCGGCTTGCCCTGCTTGAAGGCGTTCTCGATCGCGCGCTGCATCGCGTCCACGTCGATGTCCTGGGCGATGGGCTCGAACGAACGCGCCACATCCATGCCGATCGCGTAGCTGACCTTCTGCTTCTCGGTGCTCAGCGTCGTCGCCGTGCCGCCGGCCGCCGGCGCCTGCGCGGACGCGTGACCGGCGACCATCGCCATCCCCACCACCAGCGACGCCACAGCGCCGCGCATTCCCATCTTCATTCGCTACTTTCCCTGGAAGTGAACTGTGAACTGGACGCGCCGAACTGGCGCAGACAGAGGCCGGCATTGTCGCATGCGCGGCCGAGATGTTGACCCGCTTTCAGTGCGACGCCGGCTGCGCTTTCAGTTCGCGTTCGATGGCACTGCGCAAGGCCGGATCGTCCGGCGTGACCTTGCTCGGGAATTGCGCGACCACGCGCCCATCGCGCGAGATCAGATACTTGTGGAAATTCCAGCCCGGCGCCACGCCTGTGGCCTGGGTCAGTTGCTTGTACAGCGGCGTCGCATCGTCGCCGATCACGTGCACCTTCTCGAACATCGGGAACTTCACTCCGTAGGTGAGCGTGCAGAATTCCTGGATCTGCTTCTCCGATCCGGGCTCCTGGCCCTTGAAGTCGTTGGACGGGAAGCCGAGCACGCTGAAGCCCTGCGCCGCGTACTGCTGCTGCAGCTTCTCCAGGCCGTCGTACTGCGGGGTGTAGCCGCACTTGCTGGCGGTGTTGACCACCAGCAGCACCTTGCCGCCGTAGGTCTTGTTCAGGTTCACCTTCTCCTTGCCGGCCAGCGGACGGTAGTCCCGGTCCAGCAGAGAGCCGGCCCAGGCACTGCCGACGGTGCCGGCAGCGGCCAGGATCGCGAGGAAAAACAGACGCTTGGGAAGTTTCATGGGGCACCGTCGAGAAGAAGTAAGGAAGTGGCACGCGACCAGGTCGGACGTTGGGTCAGCAGCGTGTTGACATGCCGTGTAACGGTGTTATAGTTAAATACAACACCACTCACCCAGAGCAGGTCCCACGATGAATCTCAAACGCCTCCAGCGCAGTCTTCCGGCCCTGGTCATCGTCGGCACCCTGCTCTGCGCGAGCTGGATCGGCGCCCAACGCCACCAGGGACGGCCGCTGGATTATGGCGCCAGCACGCCGCACGACGACAGCGCCGCCGGCGCCGCACCTTCTACCGTCCCGGCGGTGCGGCGTCTGCGGGCTTCGCTGTCCGTGCCTTATTTCTCCTTCGCGCGCACCCTGCGCCCACGGAGCTGACCATGAGCGATATCCAATGGAGCGACGGCGCTCCGATCTACCGCCAGCTGAAGGAGCGCGTCATCGCGATGATGCTCGACGGCATCCTCAAGCCCGGCGACGCCCTGCCCTCGGTGCGCCAGGTGGCCGCCGAATACCAGCTCAACCCGATCACCGTCTCGCGCGCCTACCAGGAACTGGCCGACGAGGCCCTGGTCGAGAAGCGTCGCGGGCTGGGCATGTTCATGACCGAGGAAGCGGCGCAGAAGCTGCGCGGCAGCGAGCGCGAGCGCTTCCTCAACGACGAGTGGCCTCTGGTGCTGGAACGCATCCAGCGCCTGGGCCTGACACTGCAAGACTTGTTGCCACCGGGGAAAACGCCATGACTGCCGCTGTCGCCGCATCCGAATCCGTCGTCTACGCGCAGGGGTTGCGCAAGACCTACAACAACAAGCCGGCGCTGGCCGATGCGTCCTTCGCCATCGCGCCGGGCCGCATCGTCGGCCTGATCGGCCCCAACGGCGCCGGCAAGACCACCGCGCTGAAGGCGGTGCTGGGCCTGACCGCCGTGGAAGGCGAACTGCGCGTGCTGGGCATGGACCCGCGCAAGCAGCGCGACGCGCTGATGAACGAGGTGTGCTTCATCGCCGACGTGGCGGTGCTGCCGCGCTGGATGCGGGTCAGCGAGGCGATCGACTTCGTCGCCGGCGTGCATCCGCGCTTCGATCGCGCCAAGTGCGAGCGCTTTCTGGCCAACACCAAGCTCTCGCCCAAGCTGCGGGTGCGCGAGATGTCCAAGGGCATGATCGTGCAGTTGCACCTGGCCCTGGTCATGGCGATCGACGCGCGCCTGCTGGTGCTGGACGAGCCGACCCTGGGCCTGGACATCCTGTACCGCAAGGAGTTCTACCAGCGCCTGCTGGAAGACTACTTCGACGAACAGAAGACCATCGTCATCACCACCCACCAGGTGGAGGAGATCGAGCACATCCTCACCGACGTGCTGTTCATCCGCGACGGCCGCATCGTGCTCAGCGCCGACATGGAGCACATGGCCACCCGTTACACCGAACTGCTGGTGCCGGCCGAGCGCATCGAGGCGGCGCGCGCGCTGCAGCCGATCGACGAACGCGGCCTGCCGTTCGGCAAGTCGGTGTTCCTGTACGACGGCGTGCCGCAGGCGCAGCTGACCGCACTCGGCGAAACCCGCACCCCCGGCCTGGCCGACCTGTTCGTCGCCATCATGAAGGGCACCTACGCATGAACGCTCCCGCCAAATCGATCTCTCCCGTGTCCACCTTCAAGTGGCTGCTCAAGCGCGAGTTCTGGGAACACCGCGGCGGTTTCCTGTGGGCCCCGGTCATCACCGGCGGCATCGTCGCCACCCTGTACACGGTGCTGTCGATCATCGGCAGCATCGCCGGCCGCAACCACGGCGGCGGCGTACGTCTGAACGATGTGCAATGGGAAGGCCAGGCCAACAACGCCCACCAGATCATCGGCGCGGTCGGCGACGGCACCATGCTCGCCGGGGTGATCCTGGCCTGCATCGTGGTCGGCTTCGTGGTGTTCTTCTACGCGCTGGGCGCGCTGTACGACGACCGCCGCGACCGCAGCGTGCTGTTCTGGAAGTCGCTGCCGCTGTCGGACACCGGCACCGTGCTGTCCAAGGCCGCCTGGGCGCTGCTGCTGGCGCCGCTGCTGGCGATCGGCATCGGCCTGCTGATCGGCCTTGCACTGTGGGTGGTCACCGCCCTGACCCTGTCGGTCAACGGTATCCCGCAGAGCACCGCGGTCTTCACCGAATCGCACCCGCTGCGCATCATCGGCATGGTCCTGGCCGCACTGCCGGTGCAGGTGATGTGGTCGCTGCCGGCGATCGGCTGGCTGATGCTGTGCTCGGCCTGGGCGCGCAGCAAGCCGTTCCTGTGGGCGGTGCTGATCCCGATCCTGGGCTGCGTGATGGCCAGCATGATGGGCATCCTGCCGATGCTCGATGTCAACCACAACCTGATCTGGTACACCGTGGTCTACCGCGGCCTGCTCAGCGTGCTGCCCGGCAGCTGGGGTCCGGTGCTGAACGAGCAGGTGGCCGAGACCCACATCAGCGGTCCGCAGGATCTGGTCAATGCGATCCATCTCGGCGACAGCTGGGTGCTGTTCCGCGACCCCGACATCTGGATCGGCGCCGCGGTCGGCGTGGCCTTCATCGTCGCCGCGATCTATGTGCGCCGCTGGCGCGACGAAGCCTGATCGCACCTCCGTCTTTCTTCCCTTTTCCGCAAGGAGTTTTCCGATGCGCAAGACCCTCGCCCTGTGTGCCCTGCTGTCGCTGCCGGCCGTCGCCATGGCCGACGACTGCAAGTATTCCGAACCGCGCGAACTGAAGCTGGATCTGACCGGGGTCAAGTCGGTGCTGCTGGACGTGCAGCAGAACGACCTCAAGCTCAGCGGCGCCAGCGGCGACTCCACCCTGCGCGGCCGTGCCTGCGCCTCCGACGCCGACATGCTCAAGGAGCTGACCCTGCGCCAGCGCCACGACGGCGACACCCTGGTGGTGACGCTGAAGCACGAGGGCAAGATCCACGGCATCAGCGTCGGCAACCGCTACGCCTACCTCAACGTGGCCGGCAGCATCCCGGCCAACCTGCCGGTGCAACTGCAACTGGGCTCCGGCGACGCCGAGATCAGCGGCGTGGCCTCGCTCGACGCCAAGGTCGGCTCCGGCGACCTGCACGCGCAGAACATTCGCGGCGCGGTCAGCGCCACGGTCGGCTCCGGCGACATCGAACTGCGCAATGTCGGCAGCGTGGCCCTGCCGACGCTGGGCTCGGGCGACGTCAAGGCCGACCAGGTCGGCGGCGACGTCAAGGTCGGCACCGTCGGCTCCGGCGACCTGACCGTGCACGGCGTGCGCGGCAGCGTGCAGGTCGACAGCGTCGGCTCCGGCGACGTGCAACTGCGCGACGTCACCGGCAATGTCGCGGTGCAGACGGTCGGCTCCGGCGACCTGGATGTCGGCACCGTCGGCGGCAACCTGAGCGTGCAGAAGGTCGGCAGCGGCGACGTCACCCACCGCGGCGTGCGTGGCAGCGTCAACCTGCCGAAGCCGCGCTGATCCTGCCGCCCGATTCTCCTTCCACATCCACACGAGGACGCGCCCATGCAGTACCGTTCCCTGTCCCTGGCCGGCGTCGCCCTGGCCGTGCTGTTCTCGCTCAGCGCCTGCCAGCGCTCGGCCTCGTCGAACGACCGCGTCGTGGTCGACCACGGTGGCGCGCAAAGCCTGACCTTCCTCAACGGCGACCTCACCCTGAAGGCCGATGGCCAGCCGCCGGCCACCATCACCCGCGACGGCAAGCTGCTGATCGACGGCAAGCCGGTCGCGCTGGACGCCGAGCAGCAGCGCCTGCTGCTGGCCTACCGCAGCCAGATCGAAGCGGTCGGCAAGCAGGGCGTGGAAGTCGGCAAGGCCGGTGCGGCGCTGGGCGTGAAAGCGGCCGGCGATGCGATCAGCGGCGTGCTCAGCGGCGACACCGACCATATCGGCGAGCGGGTCGAGGCGCAGGCCGACAAGATCAAGCAGGCCGCGCTGAAGATCTGCGACCAGGTCGCGGCGCTGCGCGCCGCGCAGGATGCGCTGATGCAGAAGGTGCCGGCGTTCCGCCCCTACTCCACCCTCGACGACAGCGACGTCAGCGACTGCAAGCACTCGGCCGCGTAATCGGCGGCAGCCACGCTGCCGCGACCATCGTCCACGAGCGCCCGCTGAGTCCGCGCTCCACCCGGCAGGCGTGCAAACGCCTGCCGGGCGGGTCGCGGTCTCAGCGGGCGTAGTGTTTCGCGCCGGCCACGCAGACCATCGCGACCAGGGTCACCGCCAGCATCGTCCAGCTCACGGTTTCGTGCAGCAGCAGCGCGGCCAGGCCCAAGCCGATGAAGGGCTGGAACAACTGCAGTTGCCCGACCGCCGCGATCCCGCCTTGCGCCAGGCCGCGGTACCAGAACACGAAGCCGATCAACATGCTGAACAGCGAGACATAGCCCAGGCCAAGCCATGCCGGCATGCGCACGGTGCCGAACGACGCGGGCTGCGTCAGCAAGGCCAGGGACACCATCAGCGGCAGCGACAGCACCAGCGCCCAACAGATGACCTGCCATCCGCCCAGCGTGCGCGACAGGCGCGCGCCTTCCGCATAGCCCAGCCCACACAGCACCACCGCGGCCAGCATCAGCAGATCGCCCTGCCACGAGGCGTCGATCCCGCCGATCGCCGCATAGCCGACGACGCTGCAGGCACCGGCCAGCGAGAACACCCAGAACGGTGGACGCGGGCGTTCGCCGGCGCGCAACACGGCGAAGACGGCGGTGCACAACGGCAGCAGGCCCACGAACACGATGGAATGCGCCGAGGTCACATGCTGCAGCGCCAGTGCGGTCAGCAGGGGAAATCCGGCCACGACCCCCAGTGCCGTCATCGCCAAGGCGGGGAGCTCGGCGCGGCGCGGACGCGGTTGCCGAAACCCGAGCAGGAGCGCCAGCCCCAGCGCGGCGGCAATGCTGGCGCGGGCGCAGGTCAGGAACACGGGGGAGAAATCGGCGACCGCGACGCGCGTTGCGGGCAACGACCCCGCAAAAATCATCACGCCGATACATCCATTGATCCAGCCACCGGTGGTTTTTTCCATGCGCGTCTCCTTCTGCATCGCCGTTGAGTAGACGCCTCGCGGGACCGATCCGGCCAGATACGATCCAATACGGTTTCGCAGTACTGTTATGGCTCAAGACCCAGTACAGCTGACGACAGTGGACAGACCCGTAGCACCCGGCACGCGCATCGATGCGGTGATGGCCGACATCCGCGCCCGCATCGCCAACCGCACCAGCCTGCCGGGAGCGCGCCTGCCCTCCGTGCGCGCGCAGGCGCGCGCGCTGCGGGTGTCGGTGTCGACGGTGGTGGAAGCCTACGAGCGGCTGGCGGCCGAGGGCGCGATCGCGGCGCGCCCAGGGTCGGGCTTCTATGTGGCCGGGTCGGTGGCCCCACTGGCGCTGGCGCAACTCGGCCCGAAGCTCGACCGGCAGATCGATCCGCTGTGGGTGTCGCGGCAGTCGCTGGAAGCGGATGCGCGCGTGCTCAAGCCCGGCTGCGGCTGGCTGCCACCCGAATGGCTGTACGGCGCGGGCATGCGCCGCGCACTGCGCACGCTGGCGCGCGCCGACACGCAGGAACTGACCGAGTACGCCACGCCCCTGGGCTACCCCGGCTTGCGCCAGTTCCTGTCGCGACGGCTGGCGGGCAATGGCGTGCAGGCGCCGCCCGAACAGATCCTGCTCGCCGAATCGGGCACGCATGCGATCGACCTGATCGGCCGTTTCCTGCTCTCGCCCGGCGACACGGTGCTGGTCGACGACCCGTGCTACTTCAATTTCCATGCCTTGCTCAAGGCGCATCGCGTGCAGGTCGTGGGCGTGCCCTATACGCCGAACGGACCGGACGTGGCGCACTTCGAAGCGGCGCTGCGGGCGCATGCGCCGCGGCTGTACATCACCAATTCGGGGATCCACAACCCCACCGGCGCGACCCTGTCCGCGGCGACGGCGCACCGGCTGCTGCTCCTGGCCGAGGGCTCGGACCTGGTGATCGTCGAGGACGACATCTTCGCCGACTTCGAGACCAGCCCCGCCCCGCGGCTGGCGGCCTTCGACGGCCTGGCGCGGGTCATCCAGATCGGCAGCTTTTCCAAGACGGTGTCGGCGTCGCTGCGTTGCGGCTACATCGCCGCACGTGGCGACTGGATCGAAAGCCTCGCCGACCTGAAGATCGCCACTAGCTTCGGCGGCGGCCGGCTGGCGGCCGAGGCCGTGCGGATCGCCCTGACCGACAGCGGCTACCGCCGGCATCTGGAGACCTTGCGGCGGCGCCTGGCAGAGCAGATGGCCAGGACGGCAGAGCGGCTCCAGGGTCTCGGCGTCCGACCCTGGCTGATTCCACGGGCCGGCCTGTTCCTTTGGTGCAGGCTGCCCGCGGGCATGGAGGCCGCAGCGATCGCGCACGCCTGCCTGCAGGAAGGCGTGGTGCTGGCGCCGGGCAATGCCTTCAGCCAGTCGTTGAGCGCAGGCGATTTCCTGCGTTTCAACGTCGCGCAATCCACCGACGAACGGATGTTCAGCGTGCTCGCGCGTGCCATGCAGTCCGCTTCGACCTCACGCCGCTGATGCGCGGCCAGCGCGCCTCGCCACGACCGCAGCCGCCGCACGTTCTAGAATGCCCGCACTCCCCCACTGCATCGCCTCCATGAAGAAGACGCTGTTCGCCTGGTTCTCGCTGCTGTCGTTGTGCCTGCTGCTCGCCGCCTGCGGCGGACGCGGCGGCGAGACCACCTCCTCGCGCGCCGAGCGCAGCAAGCCGCGGGTGGCGGTGGACAGCATGAACGTGATGCTGCGCCGCGCCCCGGCCGCCAATGCCACCATCGGGCCCGACGGCAGCCTGCGCATCGACGATATCGAACTGCCGCTGCCCGCCGCGCAGCGCACCGAACTGCAGCAGTTGTTCATGCACCTGCAGATGCAGCGCCAGCGCACCCTGGAGACCGCGGCGCCGGACCCGAACATGCGCTCGGTGGGCTTCGCGCCGACCCCGGAGATCACCGAAGCGCAGACGGCCGTGCTGCGCGACATTCCCTCGTTGCAGCCGTATCGCGACAGTTTCGGCAACCTGCAGGCCGAACGCCGCTGAGACGTGCCGGCGCGCGGGCGCCGGCATGAGAGCCCTCAGTAAGAGTTGGTCCCTTCCTTTAGGAGCGGCTTCAGCCGCGATGGGCTTTACCGGGAAGGCCCGTCGCGGCTGAAGCTGCTCCTACGCAGCTTGCGATGAGGTGTCTGGGCGCGATGTGGGAGGGACTTCAGTCCCGACTGCTGCCACATTCAACCGCCAGCATGCGCTCCGTGATGGCTCAGCCGCCGCCCCCCGCGCCGGCATGGATGCCGCCCTCGGTCAGTGCGGCAGGGTCCAGCAGCCGGCGCAGTTCGTCCTCGCCGAGGCCGCTGTCCTCCCTGGCCACCTCCAGCACCGGCCGGTTCTCCTTGTAGGCACGCTTGGCGATCGCCGCGGCCTTCTCGTAGCCGATGATCGGATTCAGCGCGGTCACCAGGATCGGATTGCGGTCCAGCGCCTCGCGTACCCGCTCCTCGCGCACCTTGAGGCCGGCGATCGCCGAATCGGCCAGCAGCACCGACACGTTGCCCAGCAACTGGATCGAGTCCAGCAGGTTCGCCGCGATCAGCGGCAGGGTCACGTTCAACTGGAAGTTGCCGGTCTGCCCGGCCACGGTGATCGCGGTGTGGTGGCCGATGACCTGCGCGCAGGCCATCACCGTGGCTTCGGGAATCACCGGATTGACCTTGCCCGGCATGATCGAGCTGCCCGGCTGCAGCGCAGGCAACTCGATCTCGCCGAGGCCGGCCAGCGGCCCGGCGTTCATCCAGCGCAGGTCGTTGGCGATCTTGATCAGCGCCACCGCCAGCGCGTTGAGCTGGCCGGACAGTTCCACCGCATCGTCCTGCGCGGCCAGGCCCTCGAACTTGTTCTCGGCGCTCTCGAAGGTATGGTCGGTCAGCGCCGACAACGCCTTGGCGACCTTGCCGCCGAAGCGCGGATCGGCGTTGATGCCGGTGCCGATGGCGGTGCCGCCCAGCGGCAGCCGGCGCAGGCGCTTGAGGCTGTCGTCGATGCGCGCCTGCGCCGACACCAGCTGCGCCGACCAGGCACCGAACTCCTGGCCGAAGGTCAGCGGCATCGCGTCCATCAGATGGGTGCGCCCGGTCTTGACCACACCCTGCAACTGCTTGGCGCGCTTGTCGATCGTCTTGCGCAGGTGCTTGAGCGACGGCAGCAGATGCTCGCGCGCCGCGAGCAACGCAGCGACGCGGATCGCGGTGGGGACCACGTCGTTGGAACTCTGGCCGAGGTTGACGTGGTCGTTGGGATGCACCGCCGGCCGTGTCTTGCTGCCGTTCTTGCCCTCGCCCTTGGCGGCGCGGTTGGCCAGCGTGGCAATGACCTCGTTGGCGTTCATGTTCGACGAGGTGCCGGACCCGGTCTGGTAGATGTCGATCGGGAAGTGCGCGTCGTGGCGGCCGTCGGCCACCTCCAGCGCCGCGGCCTGGATCGCCTTGGCGACGGCCTTGGGCAACAGCTCCAGGTCGGCGTTGACCCCGGCCGCGGCGGCCTTGATCAGGCCCAGCGCGCGGATGAAGCCGCGTGGCATCGGCTGCCCGGACACCGGAAAGTTCTGCACCGCACGCTGGGTCTGCGCTCCCCACAAGGCCTCTGCAGGCACCTGCAGTTCGCCCATGCTGTCGTGTTCGACCCTGAATGTGTCACTCATCGCACAATCTCCGCATCTGCAAAAGGGAATCCATCGGCGCCGTCGTCGGACGTCCGGGGAGGCAGGCTGGCGGGATTGCGGCTGGCGCGCGCATTATCCGTGGCGCAGCGCCCGGCGTCAGCAGTGTGCGCCGGCGGATGTTAGGAATGTCTGGAGGCGAGGGATGCGCGGCGGACCGCAGAAGTCGGCAGGCGTACATGATCGAGGATCGATCCACTGAGCCCCGCAACGTGTACGCGGAATGATGCTCGCCCTGCAAGCGCACCAGCGGCGTGCTGCCGAAGGAGCACACCGCGCCCGTTTGTCGGCGAAAGACGGGACGACGGCATGCCGCCCCGCCGTGGCGACGGCACGACGGGGCCAGCGGCATGCGCAGCCGGCCCGCACGCTCAGCGCTGGCGATTGCTCTGGAACACCAGGTCGTTGTAGCTCTTGAGCAAGCGTGCCGGCGAACCCTCCGGCGCGACGATCGGATTGTCCAGCGAGCGCTGCTCGAACTCGCTGTACGGAATCTTCTCCGCCACCCGCTTGATGCGCGCCTTGGATTCCTTGCGGAAGTTCTCCGCCGCGGTCTCGAAATCGCTCCAGTCGGACTTGCCCGGCTCCTGGTTGGCGACCTTGGCGTGCGCCTCGTCGGACAGGCTGTTGAAGCCGGCCACCAATGCCGTGGCCTTGGCGGTGTCGAAGTCGTCGTCCTGCATCAGGCCGACGATGTCCTTGGCCTCGAGCATCATCGACAACCGATAGAAGTCGCGGGTGCGGCCCTCGGCCTTTTCCATCGCCTTCAGTTGCTCGCGCTGCGCGGCGTCGTTCTGCGCCTCCAGTTCGTGGCTGAAGGCCTCGCTGGCCTCGTGGAATTCGGACAGCGCGGCCATCAGCGGCGCATGCAGTTGCTTGCCCTTGGCGAACTGGTCGTCCTGGTAGTCCTCGCGGTCGTAGTAGTCGCGCGCCTGGTTGGCCAGCGGCTGCAGCGTCTTCAAGGCGGCCAGATAGCGCTTCGCCGCGGCATCCAGCGCAGGCAGCGACGGCTTGGCTGCGATCGCCTCGGTCATCGGCGCATCGCACAGCTTCATCGCGTACTCGTCGATCGGGGCGGGCCCGTACACGCTGGTTTCCTTGCCGGTGGGGCCGGCCTTGGGGTCGGCCATCCAGCGCACGTACTGCTGCGCGCCTTCGTGGATGCGCCCATCGACCTTGTTGAAGCATTCGATGTAGGCGTTGAGTTTGCCGGTCAGCGCCTGGTCCGCGTCGCTGGCGCCGGCATCGGCGGATGCATGGTTGGCACCGGCACTGGCATCGGAACCGGCCGGTGTCGCCGCAGGCTTGCCACCGCAGGCGGTGAGAAAAACGGACACAGCGGCGGCCAGCGCCGCCAGACGCAAGGAAGATTTCATGGGGGAATATCGAGATTGAAAACGGTTACAGAAAGTCTAGCAAACGAAAAGATCGTCGCGGCGTGATGGTTGAGTGCGGGGATGATCAGCCATTCGGCTGCTGAAAAGCCGGGGAGTGGGGAGTGGGGATTCGCAACAGCGGTTGCGCGTCCTTCCACGGTATTCGTTGGCGACGCTTTGCCTGTGACGGACTGCGCGAGATGGCGCGCGCCTGCGGCGGCGACGCAGTGCATCGGCTAGACTGCGGCGACGTATCACGATGGAACTCTCACGCCGCCATGGGCGACGATTCAGACTGTAGATGCCGGCGCACGCCGCGCCGGACCACGCACCCCGCCGTTTCCACCCCTCCCGCCCGGCGCCATGACGCGCCAGCGGCGCGCGCCGGGGAACGCACATGATCGGCAACCTCCTGCTGCTGGCGTTGGCGATGCTGCTGGTGCTGCTCAACGGCTTCTTCGTCGCCGCCGAGTTCGCCTTGGTCAAGTTGCGCCACACGCAGGCTGTGGGCCTGGCCGAGCACCACGGTTGGCGCGGCCGCCTGCTGCTCAACGTGCACGGCCACCTCGACGCCTACCTGTCGGCCTGCCAGCTCGGCATCACCCTGTCCTCGCTGGGCCTGGGCTGGGTCGGCGAGCCGGCCTTCGCGCACCTGCTGCAGCCGCTGTTCGACCTGCTGGGGCTGAGCGAAGAGGCGGCGCGCCTGAGCGCCTTCGTCATCGCCTTCAGCGTCATCTCGTTCCTGCACATCGTGCTGGGCGAACTGGCCCCGAAGTCGATGGCGATCCGCCGCCCGGAGCGCATGTCGCTGTGGACCGCCGCACCGCTGTACCTGTTCTACTGGGCGATGTATCCGGCGATCTGGCTGCTCAACACCAGCGCCAACGCGCTGCTGAAGGCCGCGGGCTGGGGCGATGTGGAGCACACCTCGCATCGCTATTCGCGCGAGGAACTGAAGCTGATCGTCGGCCGCCAGCAACCCGCAGGCGGTGCGCCGGATCACGAACTGACCCTGATGAGCCATGCCTTGGAGCTGCCGGAACTGGTGGCCGGCGATCTGATGCGCGCGCGCGACCATCTGCGCGGGTTCCGCGAAGGCATGGCGCTGGACGCGGTGATGGCCGAGTTCGCCGACAGCCGCTACAGCCGCTATCCGTGGTTCGACCGCGACGGCGAGCAGGTGCTGGGCATCCTGCACATGAAGGACCTGCTGGTGGAGATCGCCCGCGGCCGCCGCAGCGACGACCTGCGTCCGCTGCTGCGCCCGGCGAACCTGATCGCACTGGAAACGCCGGTGCCGCTGGTGCTGGAGCGCTTCCGCACCGGTACCACGCACATGGCGCTGTGCGTGGACGAGCACGGCCGCATCCTCGGCTACTTCACCCTGGAAGACCTTCTGGAAGTGGTGGTCGGCGACATCGAGGACGAGCACCCGCACGTGGTCAAGGACGCGCCGACCCGCGGCGCCGACGGCAGCGTGCTGGTGGCCGGCTCGACCTCGATCTTCCGCCTCGAACGCCTGCTCGGCCGCGACCTGCGCGCGCCGGAGCACCTCAACTCGGTCGGCGGGCTGATCGTGCACCAGTTGCAGCGGCTGCCCGAGGAAGGCGAGCAGTTGGAGATCGACGGTCACCTGTTCACGGTCAAGCGCATGGCCGGGCACCGCATCCAGGCGGTGACGGTACGCCTGGCGCCGGCCGAGGCCGCGCCGACGTAGAATGGCGCCCCCGCCGACACCACCCCACGCCCCCACCATGTCCGATTCCGCCCTGCTCGCCCTGTCCCCGCTCGATGGCCGCTATGCCGGCAAGGTCGACGCCCTGCGGCCGATCTTCTCCGAATACGGCCTGATCAAGGCGCGGGTGAAGGTGGAGATCGAATGGCTGCTGGCGCTGGGCGCCGAGCCGGGCATCGGCGAGCTGGCCGCGTTCTCGCCGGCGGCGGCGCAGCGCCTGCGCGCGCTGGCCGAGAGTTTCGGCGTGGAGCACGCGGCGCGGGTCAAGCAGATCGAGCGCACCACCAACCACGACGTCAAGGCGGTGGAGTACTTCATCAAGGAGCAGCTCAAGGACGACGCCGAACTCGGCCCGGCCCTGGAGTTCGTGCATTTCGCCTGCACCAGCGAGGACATCAACAACCTCAGCTACGGGCTGATGCTGGAGCAGGCCCGGCGCGAGGTGCTGCTGCCGACCCTGGACGCGGTGATCGCCACGCTGCGCGCGCTGGCCCATGCGCAGGCCGCGCAGCCGATGCTGTCGCGCACCCACGGCCAGACCGCCTCGCCGACCACCCTGGGCAAGGAGATCGCCAACGTGGTCGCCCGCCTCGAGCGCCAGCGCCGGCAGATCGCCGCGGTCGAGCTGACCGGCAAGATCAACGGCGCGGTCGGCAACTACAACGCCCATGTCGCCAGCTACCCCGACGTCGACTGGCCGGGCTTCGCGCAGCGTTTCGTGGAAAGCCTGGGCCTGGTGTTCAACCCCTACACCACCCAGATCGAGCCGCACGACAACGTCGCCGAACTGGGCGACGCCACCCGCCGCGCCAACACCGTGCTGATCGACCTGGCGCGCGACATCTGGGGCTACATCTCGCTGGGCTACTTCAAGCAGAAGCTCAAGGAGGGCGAAGTCGGCTCCTCGACCATGCCGCACAAGGTCAACCCGATCGACTTCGAGAACGCCGAAGGCAACTTCGGCATCGCCAACGCCCTGTTCGAGCACTTCTCGGCCAAGCTGCCGATCAGCCGCTGGCAGCGCGACCTCACCGACTCCACCGTGCTGCGCGCGCTCGGCACCGCCTTCGGCCATACCCAGGTGGCGCTGGACTCGCTGGCCAAGGGCCTGGGCAAGCTGACCGTGAACCCGGAGCGCCTGGACGCCGACCTGGATGCCGCCTGGGAAGTGCTGGCCGAAGCCGTGCAGACGGTGATGCGCCGCCACGGCCTGCCCAATCCCTACGAGCAGCTCAAGGCGCTGACCCGCGGCCAGGGCATCACCGCCGACTCGATGCGCGCCTTCGTCGAGACCCTGGACCTGCCCGAGGACGCCAAGCAGCGCCTGCGCGACCTGACCCCGGGCGGCTACGTCGGCCTCGCCGAGCGGCTGGCGCGCGGCATCTAGGGCACGTCACTCATTCCCGAGTATGCCGCGTTGGGTCTGGCAGGCGCGCTGCCAGCGGCCAGTCAGGCCCAACCCGAAGGGCCGCGGCGCGGCATGCTCGGGGATTGATGGCACGCCCTAGCCCCGTCCATCCTGGGTTAATCGGCCCGGGGCATGCTGGTGGCTCACAGCAGAGTCCCGCGATGAGACCCACCCCGTTGTTTGTGTTGCCGCTGCTGGTCCTGGCCGGCTGCGCGCAGGCGCCACGCCCGCCGGCCGGCGATGGCGCGCACACCGCCGCCCCACGCACCGTGGTCATGCCGGCCGCGCCGCCAATCGCGGCGGCGCCGTCGGCCGGCGACATCGCCGATGGCGACGAGCGCGACGCCGAGGCGCCGATCCGCATGGCCGCCTCGGCCAGCGGCGACATCGATTGCGACGGTCGCGACCTGAACATCGTCGGCCGCGACGCCACCCTGGTGCTGCACGGGCACTGCGCCACCGTCAGTCTGTTCGGCCGCAACGGCAACCTGCAGATCGAGCGGGCCGACACCCTGCGCGTGCTCGGCGACAACGCGCAGATCGCGATGCGCGGCGACGCTGGGCAGGTCGCCTTGTTCGGCCGCCATGGCCGGCTGCAGATGGCGCGCATCGCGACACTGGACGTGTCCGGCGACCAGAACCAGTTGCAGGCCAGCGAGATCGACACCATTGCCCTGCAGGGCAACGGCAATGCCATCGTCCAGCGCAGCGGCAGCGCCCAGGTCGACGACGGCGGCCGCGACAACCGCATCCTCGTCCAGTAGCGCGAACGGCGCTGCGCCCCCACTGCCCTGACCTACCCGGGGCGTCGCCGTCATCGCCCAGTCCGGATGCGTCTGGCGCCGCCCATGGCCTGCGCGCACGGGGTCACTCACGATGCGCGGTCGCGACACACCGCCAGGGCCTCCGCACGGCCGCCCATCCGCGCACGGCGGCGCACACGAAGACCAGCGCGATGGCCCCACGCGCCAAACCGGCGGACAATGGCGGGGTCTGCCGGCGCCGCTGCGCCTGCCCTTTACCTTCCGCGTCGCAAGGACCCACCGCACATGGCTGCCCGCAAGACCGCCGCTCTCGCCTTCGAACTCCACGCCCGCCCCGGGCAACCGCTGGGCATGCCCGCCGCGACCTTCCTGCGCGATTACTGGCACAAGCGCCCGCTGCTGATCCGCAACGCCTTCCCCGGCTTCGTCTCGCCGATCGAGCCCGGCGACCTGGCCGGCCTGGCCTGCGAAGAGGGGGCGCTGTCGCGGCTGATCGAGCACGACCGCGCCAACGACCGCTGGCGGGTGCGCAGCGGCCCGTTCCAGGAGCACGAGTTCCCCGGCATGCCCGACCACGACTGGACCCTGCTGGTGCAGGACGTGGACAAGTGGGACCCGGACATCCGCGCCCTGCTCGAGCAGTTCCGCTTCCTGCCACGCTGGCGGGTGGACGACGTGATGGTCAGCTTCGCCGCGCGCGGCGGCTCGGTCGGCGCGCACGTGGACCACTACGACGTGTTCCTGCTGCAGGCCCACGGCCATCGCCGCTGGCAGATCGACGCCAGCGTCGCACTGGGCCGCCCGGCGCCGCCGACCGACTTCCGCGACGACGTGGAGCTGAAGCTGCTGCGCCAGTTCGACCCGACCCACGACTGGGTGCTGGGGCCGGGCGACATGCTGTACCTGCCGCCGCTGGTGCCGCACCACGGCGTCGCCGAGGACGCCTGCCTGACCTTCTCGGTGGGCATGCGCGCACCGTCCTCGGCCGAGCTGATCGCCGATTACCTGGACACCCTGATCGACGGCGCCGACGAGGCATTGCGCTACCACGACGAAGACCTGCAGGCGCCGGCCGACCCCTACGAGATCGACGCGGCGGCGATGGGCCGCGTGGTCGAGGCGCTGAACGCCCTGCGCATGAACGACCCGGACAAGCTGGGCGCCTGGTTCGGCCGCTTCATCACCACCTACCGTGCCGCCGGCGACATCCTGCCGCCGGCCGGCCTGCCGCCGGCGGAAGAGATCGCCGCCGCGCTGGAACAAGGCCTGGTCCTGCAGCGGCACCCGTGGGCGCGGCCGGCGTGGCGGCGTGCCAGCCGCGGCGCCATGCTGTTCTGCAGCGGCCAGGAGTTCGCGCTGCCGGTCAAGGACGCCAAGCGCCTGGCCGCGGCCGAGCACATCGACGGCACCGACTACGCCGCGCTGTCGGCGGCCGGCAGGCAGACCCTGCTGGAGCTGATCGAAGGCGGCTTCTACCAGCCGCTGGAGGCCGAGGACGGCACCGACGAGGACGCCGACGCGGCCTGATCCGACCATGCCCGGCCCCGGTTTCCGCATCGCTGCGCTGGATCCCGTCCGCGACGGCGCCGAACTGCGCGCGCTGCGTGCCGCGGCCGGCACCGCCGTGGACCTGGCCGACGCCGCGGCCGCGCTGGACGCGCTGGGCGACCATCTGGTCGCGCGCAGCGACGACGGCCAGGCAGTGGGCGCGGCCCGGCTCGGCGCGGACCGGCGGATCGCCGCGCTGGCGGTGCTGCCGGACTGGCGGGGACGTGGCGTCGGCAGCGCGCTGCTGCGCGGCCTGATCGAGGAAGCGCAGCGCCGGCACTGGCCGCAGTTGGAACTGCAGGCGCCGGCCGCGGCACTGGCGTTCTGCGCCCGCCACGGCTTCCTGCCGCCGCCGGGCGGCGTGGCCGCCTCCGCGGAGGCCGTGCCGCTGCGCCGCCGCTTCGACGGCGCGGTGGCGGTGGAGGACGCGGCGATGGCCCTCGCCGCCAGCATCGCGGTACTGGCGCAGGCCCGCCGCCAGGTGCTGATCCACAGCCGCGCACTGGATCCCGGCCTGCTCGACGATCCCCGCGTGCTGGAGCAACTGCGCCGCTTCGCGGTCGCCGGACATGCCAAGCAGGTGCGCGTGCTGCTGCACGACGCGGCCGCGCCGCAGCGCGTCGGCGCCCCCTTGCTGGCGCTGGCACAGCGCCTGCCCAGCGTGTTCGAGTTCCGCGAAGTCAGCGATCCGGTGGACCGCAGCGACGCCACCGCCTACCTGGTCAACGAGGGCGGCGGCTACTACTTCCGTGGACTCGGTCACCGTTACGACGGCGAGACCGACCTGCTCGGTGGCGGCCGCGCACGCCAGTTGCGCGCCACCTTCGACCGGGTCTGGGAGCGCGCCCGGCCCTGCAGCGAACTGCGCGCCCTGGGCTGGTGAGGCAGCCGCGACCACGCCGCCGCAACTGCCACGGATGAACCGGGATCGGCCTTGACCACGCCGAATGCACACCCCGGCTGGTTCATGGGGGTATAATTTTTGCGCTTGATTACGCCCGCGCGGCCCTCGCGTCCGCCGGTTCCTGCCGCAAGCCACCCCAAACAAAGCGACCGCACCCCACCATCGTGGACAATCTACTCAAGCAGTTTGCGCAGTCATCGCAACTCGCCGGCGGCAATGCCGCCTATATCGAAGACCTGTACGAACAGTATCTGGTCTCTCCCGACAGCATCGATCCCAAGTGGAAAACCTATTTCGACGGCTTCCAGGGCCGCGATGCCGGTGACGTTCCCCACTCGGCGGTCATCGCCCACATCGCCAGCGCCGCGCGCCAGGCCGCCAACAGCGGCACCGGCCCGAGCGGCGACGAGCGCGAGCGCCATGTCGGCCGCCTGATCACCGCCTACCGTTCGCGCGGCCACCTCGGCGCGCGGCTGGATCCGCTGGGCCTGACCCCGCCGGTGAACCCGCCGGACCTGGGCCTGCCGTTCCACAGCCTGTCGGAAAGCGATCTGGGCAGCGAGTTCAGCACCGGCGGCCTCGGCGGCCAGCCGCGGATGAAACTGCGCGACCTGCTGGCGCGGCTGAAGGCGACCTACACCGGGTCGATCGGCAGCGAGTTCATGCACATCTCCGAGTTCGAACAGCGCCAGTGGATCTACCAGCGCCTGGAGAACGCGGGCGGCAACATCGCCGGCGACACCGCCAGCCGCCGCCGCACCCTGGAGCGGATCACCGCCGCCGAGGGCCTGGAGCGCTACCTGCACACCAAGTACGTCGGCCAGAAGCGCTTCTCGCTGGAAGGCGGCGACTCGCTGATCCCGATGATGGACGTGCTGGTGCAGCGCGCCGGCAGCGACACGGTCAAGGACATCGTGGTCGGCATGGCCCACCGCGGCCGCCTCAACGTGCTGGTCAATACCCTGGGCAAGAACCCGCGCAAGCTGTTCGACGAGTTCGAAGGCAAGTTCGAGCACGCCCACGACGACCGCGCCCACACCGGCGACGTGAAGTACCACATGGGCTTCTCCGCCGACGTGGCGGTGGCCGACGGCAAGTCGGTGCACCTGGCGCTGGCGTTCAACCCCTCGCATCTGGAAATCGTCGACCCCGTGGTGGTCGGCAGCGTGCGGTCGCGCCAGGAGCGCTACGGCGACGCCGCGCGCAAGTCGGTGCTGCCGGTGATCATCCACGGCGACGCCGCGTTCGCCGGCCAGGGCGTGGTCATGGAGCTGTTCCAGATGTCGCAGGCGCGCGGCTTCGCGGTCGGCGGCACCGTGCACATCGTGGTCAACAACCAGATCGGCTTCACCACCAGCGCCCGCGACGACGCCCGTTCCACGCTGTACTGCACCGACGTGGCCAAGATGATCGGCGCGCCGGTGTTCCATGTGAATGGCGACGATCCGGACGCGGTGGCGTTCGTGGCCAACCTGGCCTACGACTTCCGCCAGCAGTTCAACAAGGACGTGGTCATCGACCTGGTCTGCTACCGCCGCTGGGGCCACAACGAGGCCGACGAGCCGGCGGCCACCCAGCCGGTGATGTACCAGACCATCCGCAAGCACAAGACCACCCGCGAGCTGTACGCCGCCCAGCTGGAAAGCGAAGGCGTGCTGCAGGCCGGCGAGGCGCAGGCGCTGGTCGACGGCTACCGCAACAAGCTCGACTCGGGCGAATACACCACCGAGCTGGCGACCCGCAAGCCCGACGAATTCGCCATCGACTGGTCCAAGTACCTGTCGGGCAAGCTGTCGGACAAGGTCGACACCACGGTCAAGCGCAAGACCCTGGACCAACTGGCCAAGATCATCACCACCATCCCGGGCGGCGTCGAGCTGCACCCGCGCGTGGCCAAGATCTACGAGGACCGGGTGAAGATGGCCGCCGGCGAACTGCCGGGCGACTGGGGCTTCGCCGAGAACCTGGCCTACGCCACCCTGCTGGGCGAAGGCCACAAGCTGCGCCTGGTCGGCCAGGACGCGGGCCGCGGCACGTTCTTCCACCGCCACGCGATCCTGCACGACCAGAAGACCGACAGCTACTACCTGCCGCTGCGGCAGCTGGTGGAGAACCCAGAAGACGCCACCGTGATCGACTCGCTGCTCAGCGAGGAGGCGGTGATGGGCTTCGAGTACGGCTACTCCACCACCGATCCGAATGCGCTGTGCATCTGGGAAGCGCAGTTCGGCGACTTCGCCAACGGCGCGCAGGTGGTGATCGACCAGTTCATCGCCGCTGGCGAAGCGAAGTGGGGCCGCATCTCCGGTCTGTCGCTGTTCCTGCCGCATGGCTACGAAGGCCAGGGCCCGGAGCACAGCTCCGCACGCCTGGAGCGCTTCCTGCAGCTGTGCGCGCTGGAGAACATGCTGGTCTGCGTGCCCACCACCCCGGCGCAGGCCTTCCACATGATCCGCCGGCAGATGCGCATGTCCACGCGCAAGCCGCTGGTGGTGATGACGCCCAAGTCGCTGCTGCGCCACAAGCTGGCGGTGTCGACGCTGGAGGAACTGGCCGACGGCGAGTTCCAGCACCTGATCCCGGACGCCAAGGCAGACCCGAAGAAGGTCAAGCGCGTGGTCGCGTGCTCGGGCAAGGTCTACTACGACCTGCTCGAGGACCAGACCAAGCGCGGCCAGGACGACGTCGCCATCCTGCGCGTGGAGCAGCTGTATCCGTTCCCGCGCGAGCTGCTGTCGGCCGAACTGAAGCGCTACGGCAATGCCACCGACCTGGTCTGGTGCCAGGAAGAGCCGCAGAACCAGGGCGCCTGGTACCAGATCAAGCACCACCTGCAGGCCTGCCTGGCCGACGGGCAGAGCTTGCACTACGCCGGCCGCGCCCGCTCGCCGTCTCCCGCCGCCGGCCACTTCGCCGAGCACGTGGAAGAGCAACTGAAGCTGGTCGCCGACGCGCTGTTGAATCCGTTCAACGACCAAGTCGCTGAATAAACCCCCTTTCACACTTCAAAAAAGACACCACTAGGACGCCCCCTGCAATGGCCACCGAAGTCAAAGTTCCGGTACTGCCCGAATCCGTATCCGATGCCACCATCGCCAGCTGGCACAAGAAGGCCGGTGAGGCGGTCAAGCGCGACGAGAACCTGGTGGACCTGGAGACCGACAAGGTCGTGCTGGAAGTGCCCTCGCCCGTCGATGGCGTGCTGAAGGAGATCAAGTTCGAGACCGGCGCCACCGTGACCAGCTCGCAGATCCTGGCGATCATCGAGGAAGGCGCGACCGCCGCTGCGGCGCCGGCCGAGGCCAAGGTCGCCGAGGCCCCGAAGGCCGAAGCGCCCAAGGCCGCCGCCGCGGAAGCGCCGAAGGCCGCCAAGGCCGACGCGCTGAAGGCCGCCGGTGATGTATCCAGCCTGCCGCCGGGCGCGCGCTTCAGCGCCATCACCGAAGGCGTGGATCCGTCGCAGGTCGAAGGCACAGGCCGCCGCGGCGCGGTGACCAAGGAAGACATCCTCAACTACGCCAAGAACGGCGGCGCCGGCAAGGCCAGCGGTGCGCGTCCGGAAGAGCGCGTGCCGATGACCCGCGTGCGCAAGCGCATCGCCGAGCGTCTGATGCAGTCGAAGAACTCGACCGCGATGCTGACCACCTTCAACGAGGTCAATCTGGCCAAGGTCTCGGCCGCGCGCAAGGAGCTGCAGGACGAGTTCCAGAAGGCCCACGGCATCAAGCTCGGCTTCATGAGCTTCTTCGTCAAGGCCGCGGCCAACGCGCTGCAGCGCTTCCCACTGGTCAATGCCTCGATCGACGGCGACGACATCATCTATCACGGCTACAGCGACATCTCCATCGCCGTGTCCACCGACAAGGGCCTGGTCACGCCGGTGCTGCGCAACGTCGAGCGGCAGTCCTTCGCCGACATCGAACAGGGCATCGCCGACTACGCCAAGAAGGCGCGCGACGGCAAGCTGAGCCTGGAAGAACTGCAGGGCGGCACCTTCACCGTGACCAACGGCGGCACCTTCGGCTCGCTGCTGTCGACCCCGATCATCAACCCGCCGCAGAGCGCGATCCTGGGCATGCACGCGATCAAGGAGCGTCCGATCGCCGAGAACGGCCAGGTCGTGATCGCGCCGATGATGTACCTGGCGCTGTCCTACGACCACCGCATCATCGACGGCAAGGACTCGGTGCAGTTCCTGGTCGACATCAAGAACCAGCTGGAAAACCCGGGCCGGATGCTGTTCGGTCTGTAAGAGCCGGGAATCGGGAATGGAGAGTGGGGAATGGGACAAGCGCCCATTTCCCTGCCCTGTTCCCGCCTGGACCTGGATGGGAGGCGGCAGGCGCCTGCGCTTTTGCGATTCCCCATTCCCTATTCCCCATTCCCGTGTGAGCGAATGAAATGAGCGAACAATACGACGTCGTCGTCATCGGTGCCGGTCCCGCCGGCTATCACGCGGCCATCCGTGCCGCCCAGTTGGGCCTGAAGACCGCGTGCATCGACGCGGCGCTGGGCAAGGACGGCAAGCCGGCGCTCGGCGGCACCTGCCTGCGCGTGGGCTGCATCCCGTCCAAGGCGCTGCTGGATTCCTCGCGCCAGTTCTGGAACATGGGCCACCTGTTCGGCGAGCACGGCATCAGCTTCAAGGATGCCAAGATCGACGTCGCGGCGATGGTCGGGCGCAAGGACAAGATCGTCAAGCAGTTCACCGGCGGCATCGCCATGCTGTTCAAGGCGAACAAGATCACCCCGTACTACGGCTTCGGCGAGCTCCAAGCAAACGCGGGGCAGCCGGGCAACGTGGTCAAGGTCAAGCAGCACGACGGCAGCGAAGTCGAGCTGAAGGGCACCAACGTGATCCTCGCCGCCGGCTCGGATTCGATCGAACTGCCGTTCGCCAAGTTCGACGGCGAGACCATCGTCGACAACGTCGGCGCGCTGGACTTCACCGAAGTGCCCAAGCGCCTGGCGGTGATCGGCGCCGGCGTGATCGGCCTGGAACTGGGCAGCGTGTGGAAGCGCCTGGGCGCCGAGGTCACCATCCTCGAAGCGCTGCCGGACTTCCTGGCCCTGGCCGATGCCGAAGTGGCCAAGACCGCCTTGAAGGAATTCAAGAAGCAGGGCCTGGACATCAAGCTCGGCGCCAAGGTCTCCAAGACCGAAGTCACCGGCAAGGGCAAGAAGCAGGAAGTGGTCGTCACCTATAGCGACAGCGAAGGCGAGAAGACCCTCAACGTGGACAAGCTGCTGGTGGCCGTCGGCCGCCGCGCCGCCACCAAGGGCCTGCTGGCCGACGGTACCGGCGTCAAGGTCAACGAGCGCGGCCAGATCGAGGTCGATGCGCACTGCCACACCGGCGTCGACGGCGTGTGGGCGATCGGCGACTGCGTGCGCGGGCCGATGCTCGCGCACAAGGGTTTCGAGGAAGGCATCGCGGTCGCCGAACTGATCGCCGGCCTGCCCGGCCACGTCAACTTCGACACCATTCCGTGGGTCATCTACACCGAGCCGGAAATCGCCTGGGTCGGCAAGACCGAGCAGCAGCTCAAGGCCGAAGGCGTGCCGTACAAGGCCGGCAGCTTCCCGTTCGCGGCGATCGGCCGTGCGGTGGCGATGGGCGAGCCCGCGGGCTTCGTCAAGGTCATCGCCCACGCCGAGACCGACCGCGTCCTGGGCATGCACCTGGTCGGCGTCGGCGTCTCCGAACTGGTCCACGAAGGCGTGCTGACCATGGAGTTCAACGGCTCGGCCGACGACCTGGCGCGCATCTGCCACGCCCACCCCACCCTGTCCGAAGCGATCCACGACGCGGCCATGGCGGTGAGCAAGCGGGCGATTCATAAGGCCAATTGAGGCCGGGAAACGGGAATGGAGAGTCGGGAATGGCAAGCGCATTCCCGGCACTGCATTCCCACTGCATAACGCCGGGCCCGAGTCCGGCGTTATGCGTTTCGGCTTTTGATTTTCCCTATTCCCCATTCCCGACTCCCCATTCCCGATGAAAAGCATCTGCGTCTACTGCGGCTCCAACGCCGGCAACAAGCCCGCCTATGTCGAACGTGCCACCGCGCTGGGCACGCGCATCGCCGAACAGGGACTGCGCCTGGTCTATGGCGGCGGCAATGTCGGTCTGATGGGCACCGTGGCCAATGCGGTGCTCGCCGCCGGCGGCGAGGTCACCGGCGTGATTCCCAAGCAACTGGCGGACTGGGAAGTCGCGCACCGCGGCCTCACCGAGCTGGAGATCGTCGGCTCGATGCACGAGCGCAAGTCGCGCATGTTCGACCTGTCCGATGCCTTCGTCGCCCTGCCCGGCGGCTTCGGCACCATGGAAGAAATCTTCGAGATGCTGACCTGGCGCCAGCTCGGCATCGGCAACAAGCCCTGCGCCTTCCTCGACGTGGAAGGGTTCTACGCGCCGCTGATCGGCATGATCGATCGCATGGTCGAGGAGCGCTTTCTGCACCCGGACCAGCGCGCCGACCTGTGGTATGGCAGCGACATCGACACGATGCTGGGCTGGATGCGGGAGTACACGCCGGCGCAGGCGTCGAAGTGGATTGACGAGAAGCGCCGTAACGCGCTGCGCTGAGAGCATCTCTGATCGGCGGTAAGCATCTGGCGCGTGGCGACGCGTTACAGATTCCGGCGCCTCACTGCGTCCATGGCGCGGATTGATGAAAAGCGACGCAACGCGCTGCGCTAGGAGCGTCTGAGGGGCGGCGGGATCAATGCGCGTGGCGACGCGCTACCGACTCCGGCGCCTCACCGCCACTGCGGCGCGGATCGACGAGAAGCGTCGAAACGCACTGCGTTGAGAGCATCCGATCGGCAGTTAGCGCCTCGCGCGTGGCGACGTGTTAGAAATTCCGGCGCATCACTGCTTGGATGGCGCGGATTGATGAAAAGCGCCGCAACGCGTTGCGCTGAGACGCCGAAATCGGCAACGTCATGACGCGTGGCGACGCGCCATGAATTCCGGCGCACGATTGTTCCTGCGGCGCGGATCGACAAAAAGCGCCGCAACGCGTTGCGCCAGGCGCATCCGATCCACGGCAAGCGCTTGGCGCGTGGCGAACCGTTTAGACCGCCGCCCATACCGACAGGACGTGTCCTGCAGGAGCGGCTTCAGCCGCGACGGGCGTGCTCGATAAAACCCATCGCGGCTGAAGCCGCTCCTACGCGGCAACCTGCCATGGCGGCATCTTCAGTCGCTCCAGCATCGGAGGCGCGGATCGAACAAACGCGCCGCAACGCGTCGCGCTGCGAGCAACGGGCGCACGGCGCCGCGCTCCGCACTCGATCGCCTCAAAGCAGCTGCGGCGCGGCGGCCGGGCGCCCGAGCAGATAGCCCTGCCCGTAGTCGCAACCCAGCTCGCGCAATGTCGCCAGTTGCTGCTCGGTCTCGATGCCCTCGCCCACGGTCTCGATCCCCAGGGTGCTGGCCAGGGCAAGGATGCCGCGTACCAGCGCGTGGCTGCCGGTGCTGCCCTCGTCCTGCAGGCCGGCGACGAAGCTCTGGTCGATCTTCAGCACCGAGATCGGGAAGCGGTGCAGGTAGGACAGCGCCGAGAAGCCGGTACCGAAGTCGTCCAGTTGCGCCAGCACGCCGCGCTCGCGCAGCGCCTGCAGGATGGTCAGGGTGCGCGGTGCGTCGTCGAGCAGCGCCACCTCGGTGATCTCCACGCGCAGGCGGCGCGGATCGGCGCCGGCGGTGTCGATCAGCCCGAACAGCCGTTCGGTGAAATCCGGCGAGCGGAAGTGCCGCGGCGAGACGTTGACCGAGACGTAGCCGCCCTCGCTCTGCGCCAGGCGCCGGATCACCTGCGCGTACAGCAGCCAGTCCACCTGCTCGATCAGGCCGCTCTCCTCGCCCAGGTCGATGAACTGGCTCGGCACCAGCAGCCCGCGGCTTTCGTGGCGCCAGCGCAGCAGGGCTTCGTGGCCGATCACCTCGCCGTCGCGCAGGCGCACGATCGGCTGGTAGAACGGCTCGAAGTCGCGGTTGTTGATCGCCCGACGCAGGTCCGCCTCCAGGTCGAGGCTGCGCAGCGCCGCCTCGCGCATGGCCTCGTCGAACACCACGCAGCGGTCCTGCGTCTGCGCCTTGGCCCGGTACATCGCCGCGTCGGCGTCGCGCAACATCTCCTCGCCGTTGTGGTAGCGCGGATGCCAGGCGGCGATGCCCAGGCTGCCGGACGGGAACAATTCGCGGCCGGCCACCCACATCGGCTGGCCAAGCACGTGCAGCAGGCGCCGCGCCAGCTCGCGCGCGCCGTCCAGGCCGTGCTCGCACGGCGTCAGCACCGCGAACTCGTCGCCGCCCAGGCGCGCCACCACGTCCTGGCCGCGGATCGTGGAGACGATGCGCTTGGCGACCTGCACCAGCATCTCGTCGCCGGCGGCGTGGCCGATGCTGTCGTTGACCAGCTTGAACCGGTCCAGATCCAGGAACAGCACGGCGAAGGTCCTGCCGCCGCCGCGGGCACGGGAGATCGCCTCGCTGAGCCGGTCCAGCAGATGCGATCGGTTCGGCAATCCGGTCAGCGCATCGTGCAGCGCCTGGTGGGTCAGGCGCTGCTCGGCACGCCAGCGTTCGGCGATCTGCGCCAGCAGTTGCTCGTTGACCTCGGCCAGCTCGCGGGTGCGCTCGTCCACGCGCTGCTCCAGCTCCGCGTGCGCCAGCCGCAGCCGTTCCTGCGCGCGCTGCCGCGCCAGACCGCTGCCGACGTTGTGCGCGACGAAGGTCAGCAGGCGCTGGTCATGCTCGGTGAACCGCACCTTGGCGATGTAGCTCTGCACCACGATCGCGCCGATCACCTCGCCTTCGTCGAACAGCGGCACGCCCAGCCAGCTGTAGGGGCGCTGGCCGTACTCCTGTACCTCGCCCTGCGCCAGCAAGGCGTCGATATCGGGAAGTTCGAGCAGTTGCGGACGCCGCACCCGCATCACGTACTCGGTCAGTCCGCGACCGCGGCGCCGTTGCGGCCGGTAGGGGGTGAACTCGTCCACCGAGTACACGAACTCCAGCATCGTGTCGTCGTCGGACAGCAGCGCGATGTACAGGTTGCGCGCGTCGATCAGCCCGCCGACGATGGCGTGCACCTCGGTGTAGAACTGCTGCAGGCTCTCCGAGCGGATCGCCAGCTCGGCGATGCGGAACAGCGCCAGTTGCAGCGTCTCGGCGCGCTTGCGCTCCTGGATCTCGTCCTGCAGGTCGCGGTTGGCGCGCTGCAGTTCCTGGGTCCGCAGGTGCACCCGCCGCTCCAGTTGCACCTGCGCATGGCGCCGGTCCATCGCGGTCTGCACGTGCTGCGCCACGTAGGCCAGCAGCGCGCGGTCGGCGTCGGTGTAGCGCAGCGCGTAGTCGTAGTTCTGCACCACGATGGCGCCGCACACCCGGCCCTCGCGCAGCATCGGCACGCCCAGCCAGTCGCGGCTCTCCGGGCCGTGTTCGGCGTTGTAGCCCACCTGCAGGCGTTCGCGCACCTGCTCCGAGGGCCCGCGCACCGCGCGGCCGTGGCGCAGCAGTCCCACGGTGAGGCTGTGCGGCATGTCGCGCAGGAAGTAGGTCTGCTCCGGATCGGCGACGAAGTCGTCGTGGCGGTCGGAGAAGTACAGAAAGCGCATGCTCTGCTGATCTTCGTCGTATTCGACGATGTAGCAGTTCTCCGCGTACATCAGCGATTCCAGGACCGCATGCACGCGCTGCAGCATCTGGCTCATTTCCAGATCGGCGCCGGCCAGATCGGCAATCTCGTACAGCGCCTGCTGCAGCTGCTTGGATTTCTCCAGGCCCTCGATGCGCGCGCGCATGCGCTCGGTGTCGAGCAGGTTGAGGCCGAAGGCGACCGCGGCCTCGCACCAGGCGGCGCGGTACGCTTCGTCCAGCGGCTGTCGCACCTGCGCACCGACGACCACGCAGGCCCCCTCGGCGGTGCGATGCACGTGCAGCACCGTCGGTGTCGTCGACGGTGGCAACTCGGTGGCGGCCAGCGTCTGCGCGACCAGCGCCTGCAGCCACTCCGGCGCCTCCGCGCTGGCGCCGTGTAGGCGCCCGACCACGCCGTCGCCGCAGCCGACCACCACGGCGCTGCCGGGCGGCAGCAGCCTGCACAAGGCCTGCGCCGTGCGGGCGGGCGCATGGCCGCCGGAAGCGTCTTCGCGGGCGGTGGCGGACGAATTGAACAGCATCGACAACGATTCTCCTGCAGGGCCCCCGGAACTGCTCCACGCTCGCCCTTTCACCCCCAGCATACCCGTTGCATGCACCGATCGACGCCCGATCGACCCCGAAGTGCCGCGATACGCGTTTGTCTACCCATGTTGTCCGAATGTCCGCCATCGACGCCCTCTCCCGGGCCCCCGCCTCCCGACTATGCGGCGGACCGGCGAACGCTTAGGCTTGCCGCCGTGGACGCCCCGGTCGACGCGAGCGACGAAGCCCTGATGCTGGCCTATGCCGCCGGCGACGCACGCGCGTTCGAGACTCTGTACCTGCGCCATCGCGGCCGCCTGTACCAATACCTGCTGCGGCAGCTGCGCGACCGGGCGCTGGCCGAAGAACTGTTCCAGGACGTGTGGCAGCGGGTGATCGCCTCACGCCTGGACTGGCAGCCGCAGGCTGCGTTCACCACCTGGCTGCTGCGCATCGCCCACAATCGGCTTGGCGACCATTGGCGCGCGGCCAAGCACCGCCCGCCGGCGCCGGCCGACGCCGACCTGCGCACCGCGCGCGTGCAGGACCCCGACACCCCGGAGCGGCAGTTGTCCGCCTTCGAACAACGGCGCCAGTTGCAACTGGCGCTGGATGCGCTTCCCGAGGAGCAACGCGACGTGCTGCTGCTGCGCCTGGAGCAGGAATTGAGCCTGGACGAGATCGGGCACATCACCGGCGTCGGCCGCGAGACGGTCAAGTCGCGGCTGCGCTATGCGATGGACAAACTGCGTGCGAGGTTGGGCGGATGAGCGCCGACGAACCGCTGACCCCGGAAGAGCGCGCGCTCGCCGAACGCCTGCGCCTGGGCCGGCAGGCATTGCCGCCGCCGGCGCTGGATGCGGCGATCCTGGCTGCCGCGCGCGCGGCGGTCGCACCGGGAGCCGCCGAGGTCCCGGAGTATCCCAGCAGCGCCGCGGAGCGCGCGCGGGCGCAAGCCACCGCGGCGATGCCAGCGTCCGCACCCGCCTCCATCGCGACCGCCGACCCGGCCGGGCCAGGCCCGGCGCCCGCATCGCGTGCCGCCCCGCCGGCGTCGCGGCCACGCTGGCCGACCTGGCTGGGCCTGGCGGCCTCGCTGGTGCTGGTGGCCGGCATCGCCTGGCGCGCACGCCCGCCGGTGCCCTCGGCGCCGATGCCGTCGGCAGCGCCTGCTCCGGCAGCGACGCCCGCCACCGACGCCGCTTCTGCGCCAGCCGCATCGCCGGCACCGCCCTCCGCGGAACCGGCGCCGGATGCCACCGCGCCGGCGGCCCCCAAGGCCACAGCGCCCGCCCCTGTGGCCTCGGCGCGCAGGGAAGCGGAAGCACCTGCCGCGCCACTGCCGGAGGCGCAGGCGCGCAAGCCGGTGCCCGCGAAGAGCCTGGCCCCTCCCGCGTCATCGGCGATGGTGGCGCCAGTTGCACCGCCGGCCCCGGCACCACCGCCACCGGCGATCGCAGCGGATAACAGCGAGCAGGCTGCCGCACCGGCCGCCGAACAGCAAGCCGCCCCCGCCGCCATGGCCTTGCGCGCACCGGCGCGCGCGGCAACGACGCAGGACACTTGGGCACGCAGCGCGCCCACCGACGACGCCCGCCAGGCCAAGCTGGCGGCCGCCGCGCGCGCGCAGGCGGCAGCGACCGGGTCGTCGGAAGCGCTGTCGCTGCAACCTTCGACGTCGTCTGCCGCGCCCACCGCCGCATCGGCGCAGCCACGGTCCTCCGCTGGCGTCTTGGCGGCCGCAGTGGAAGTGGCCGTGGAGGCCGACGCACAATTGCCCCCGCGGCGCTGGCTGCAACGGATCCGCGAGCGCCGCGACGGCGGCGAACTGGACGTCGCCCGCGCCAGCCTGCTGCGCTTCCAGCGCACCCACCCGCACCGCACGGTGCCTGCAGACCTGCGCCCGCTGCTGCAGGACTGAGCCGCGCGCTGCCGGCGCCTGCGCCGCAGGCCGGCAGCGCACCTCGTCTACAATGCCGCCGATGCCCGATACGCTCCCGCACCCCGTCAGCCACAGCGTGGAGATCAAGCACAGCCGCTTCATTGCCCACGCCGCGCCGATCGCCGACGCCGGCGCAGCGATGGCGTTCGTGCAGCAGGTGATGGTGGCCGACGCCACCCACAATTGCTGGGCCTACCGCCATGGCGACGAATACCGCTCCAGCGACGACGGCGAGCCCGCCGGCACCGCCGGCCGGCCGATCCTGGCGGCGATCGACGGCCAGGGCTTCGACCGCGTGGTGGTGGTGGTCACGCGCTGGTACGGCGGCATCAAGCTCGGCGCCGGCGGCCTGGTCCGCGCCTATGGCGGCAGTGCGGCCGAATGCCTGCGCCTGGCGCCACGGCAACCGCTGCTCGCGTTAAGCCTGCTGACCCTGCACTGCGGCTTCGACGACCTGGGCGCGGTGCACGCCGCGCTGAGCGCCTGCGCCGCGGAAAAACTCGATGAACGCTTCGATGCCGGCGGCGCCGAACTGCGCCTGCGCCTGCCCCGCGATCGCGTCGACGCCTTGAAAACCCGCCTGCGCGACGCCACTCGCAATCGGGTCCGCTGTTCGGAACCCGCCCCCGCATGAACACCCCGTCGGCCGACCAGGCCAAGTCGCTGCGCAGACTCGGCAGCCTGCGCACCCTGTGGCCGTTCGTGCGTCGCCGGCGCGGCCTGCTGATCGCCTGGCTGGTGGCGCTGGCGATCTCGTCCAGCGCCACGCTGAGCCTTCCGGTCGCGGTCCGGCAGATGATCGATCATGGCTTCGAGGACGTCGGCCTCATCAACCAGTCGTTCGCCCTGTTGTTCGCGGTCTCGGTGGTGCTGGCGGTGGCCACCGCCACGCGCTTCTACTTCGTGTCGCTGCTCGGCGAAAAGGTGGTCGCCGACCTGCGCGAACGCCTGTACACGCACCTGATCGGCCTGCATGCCGGGTTCCACGACCGCAACCGCAGCGGCGAACTGGTCTCGCGCCTGTCGGCCGACAGCGAACTGCTGCGCGGGGTCATCGGCAGCACCATGTCGGTGGCGCTGCGCAGCACGGTCACCGCGGTCGGCAGCGTGGTGATGCTGTGCGTGACCAGCCCGCACCTGGCCGCCTACACCCTGCTCGGCATCCCGCTGGCGGTGCTGCCGATCGTGCTCGGCGCGCGGCGCCTGCAGAAGATCTCGCGCGCCAGCCAGGATCGCGTCGCCGACGCCAACACCCTCGCTGCCGAGACCCTGGGCGCGGTGCGCACGGTGCAGGCCTACGCGCGCGAAGGCTACGAACGCGGCCGCTTCGGCGAAGCGCTGGCGCAGACCGTGGCGGTGGCGCGGCGCCGGGTCCGCGCACAGGCGCTGATCACCGCCGCGGCCATCGTGTTGATCTTCGGCGCCATCGTGCTGGTGCTGTGGTTGGGCGCGCACGAGGTCGCCGCCCACGAACTCAGTGCGGGCGCGCTCGGCCAGTTTTTGCTGTATGCGATGTTCGGCGGCGGTTCGGTGGCCTCGCTGGCCGAAGTCTGGAACGACCTGCAGCGCGCGGCCGGCGGCATGGGCCGCATCGCCGAATTGTTCCAGGAACGTCCCGAGATCGTCGCCCCGACCCAACCACGTGCGCTGCCGCAGCCGCTGCGCGGCGAGGTGCGCTTCGACAACGTCAGCTTCCGCTACCCGCAGCGCCCCGATCACCCGGCGCTGGACGGCTTCGATCTGCACGTGCGGCCCGGCGAGAGCGTGGCCCTGGTCGGCCCCTCCGGCGCCGGCAAGAGCACGGTGCTGGCGCTGCTGATGCGCTTCCACGATCCGCAATCGGGCAGCGTGCAGGTGGACGGCCTGGATCTGCGCACGCTGGACCCCTTGCAACTGCGCGCGGCGATCGGACTGGTGCCGCAGCACCCGACCCTGTTCGCCGCCAGCGCCGCCGACAACATCCGCTACGGCCGGCTCGAAGCCAGCGAAGCCGAGGTCGAGGCCGCCGCGCGCGCGGCCGAAGCCGACGCGTTCCTGCGGCAATTGCCCGACGGCTATGCCAGCGAACTGGGCGAACGCGGTGCGCGCCTGTCCGGCGGCCAGCAGCAGCGCATCGCCATCGCCCGCGCCCTGCTCAAGGACGCGCCAATCCTGTTGCTGGACGAGGCCACCAGCGCCCTGGACGCGCAGAGCGAACACGCCGTGCAGCACGCGCTGGAGCGGCTGATGGCCGGACGCACCACCCTGGTGATCGCGCACCGCCTGGCCACCGTGCTGAAGGCCGACCGCATCGTGGTGATGGACCATGGCCGCATCGTCGCCCAGGGCACCCACGCCGAGCTGCTGGCGCAGGACGGGCTGTACGCCGAACTCGCTCGCCTGCAGTTCATCGACTGAGCACGCCGCGCTAACGGCGGCGGGACTACGGTCGAGCCGCGTCTGCTGCGGTCCGCGCGCCCGCGACCGCACGCTCCGGCGTCCCGCATTCGATGCAGCGTTCGACAGGAGGCTTCCGATGTCCTTTCGCCAATTGCCCGCCCTCGGTCCCGACGGCGAGGCCTATCTGATCACCGAGTTCCAGGACGATGCGCCGCGCCAGCAACAGGCGCAGCACGACCCGCACGCCGACAGCGGACTGCGCTACGAGCTGGCCGATGGCCGCAAGCTGATCCGCCGCGGCCAGCAGTTCGTCACCACCGGCGGCGAGTTGACCCTGACCGCGGTCTAGCGTCGCCACCACGCTGTGCCCGCCATGCCCTGTCATCGCCACTGGCGTTCGGGGTGCTGGCGGCAAGCTGGTGAATTTTTCGCCACACGGCTTGACAGGCTTGCCCCGCAAGGCGCGCCGACAGTTATCCACATGTTTGCGCAGTGGCCATCCACATGCGCTGTGGATGAATCTGGAGGTGGGCGTCGTGCGTCCATGTGTTCTGGAGCGCAGCTGAAGCCGCGACGAGCGAAGCGGTGCGCGTTCCGATCGCGCACCGCGTCGGGACTGAAGTCCCCCACAGTGCCCCAGCCCACTCGCCGCAAGTTCCTGCAGGAGCGGCTTCAGCCGCGACGGCGTTCGATGCAATTCACCCCGCCAGCACCCGCCCAATCCCACTGGCATCGATCTCCGCCGCAGCCCTGCGCACGGCGCCGGCATCGCTGGCCGGATCGAAGCCGAGCCGGAAATGCAGCTCGCCCGCCTGCGTGCGCGAGGAGTGGATCGAAGCGAGATTCACCCCATGGCGCTCGAACACGTGCAGCAGCGCACGCAACGAGCCGGCGCGGTCTTCCGGCAAGTACACGCTGAGCGTGGCCTGCTCGGTCAGATCGGCGAGCAAGTACCCCACCCGTTCGTAGCTGTAGTTGCCCTGCGCGATCGCCGCCTCGCCCAGCGCCTGCCGGTTGGCATCGAGAAACTCGGCACGAAACTGCGCGCGTGCGGCATCGTCGCCGCGACCGACCTGGTCGCGCAGCCGCGACAGCTGCGCGATCAGCCCGTCCAGCACATCGCCCACATGCGGATTGCCGAACTGGATGTCTTCGTAGATGGCCGGATTCAGGGCCAGGATGCGCGCGATGATCGCGGTATCCAGTTCGAACGAGGCCGAGCGGTACGGCAGCAGCGCCTGCAACGGCCCCAGCGCCGGCGCATGCTCGCGCAGCACGCCGGCCTGGGCCAGATGCGTGGCGTGGACCATCGCCTGCACCAGCGCCATCACCCGGTCGTGGTGCTCGGGCGTGGTGCGCACGCACTCGCCTTCCAGCGCCGTGTACAGCTGCTGCAGCCAGGGCTGCCACTGCGCCACCCGCGCCTCGCAGACCACCAGCACGCGGCCCTTGAGCGTGGGCGACTTCGGCGGCGCGGTCATCGGATGCAGCCCGGCCACTTCCGCCTGCGAGGCCAGCATCGCCGCCACCGGCGCAGCCTTGACCGAGGTGACGTCCAGCCAGAGCTGGTCGCGCTCGCGGCCGCCGGCGCGCTGCACGTACTCGCCGATCAACGCCGGCGTGTGCCGGATCGGCGCGGAGAAGATCAGCACCTGCGCCTGTTGCAGCAGCGCCTCCGGCGCCAGCGACTGCGGGTCGGCCGGATCGTGGCCGATCACCTGCAATTGCATGCGCTCGCGGAAGAAGCGGCTCAGCCAGCGGCCATAGGCGCCGGCACTGCCGACGATGCCGACGACCGGGTGCAGGCTCACGCCAGGCGCTCGGCGACGAAGCGCAGCGGCGTGGCCAGCGCAGCCGGCGCCGCCGCCAGCACGTCCAGTTCTTCCACATCCGCGGCCAGGGTCGCCTCCAGCGCCGCGTGCACACCAGCGATGGCGCGGCCGATCGCCGACTCGAAGCTGTCGCCGCGCAACAGGAACGCCACCAGCAGCGCCATCAACACATCGCCGGTGCCGGCGACATCCACTGGCAGCAATGGCGAGCACCAGCGGTAGACCGCTTCGCGGCTCACCGCCAGCGTGACCAATTGCCCGGCATCGCCACCGACGCTGTGAGCAAGCACCCATTCCGGACCGCGCCCCAGCAACACGCGTGCTGCGGCGATCGCGTCGTCCTGCGCCAGTGCCGGCATGCCGGTCAGGCGGCCGAGTTCGAACGCATTCGGTGTCACCAGCCACGCGTGCGGCAACAGGCGCTCGGCGAAGATCGCTTCCAGGCCAGGTTCCACGTAGGGACCGGTATGCGTATCGCCGATCACCGGGTCCAGGCAGTAGCGCAGCGTCGGGCACTGCGGCAGCGTGGCGTCGAGCCAGTCGGCGAAGGCGGCACCATTGCCGACGCTGCCGAAGTAGCCGGACACCAGCATGCGCGCGCGTTGCGGCAGGCCGCGTTCGCTGGCGCCGAGCAGCAGATCGGCGAACCAGTCCGACGGCAGCACCTTGCCGCGCAAGGTCGCATAGAACGGCGCATTGCTCAGCAGCGTGGTCGGGATCTCGGCCACGCGCAGGCCCAGCACACGCAACGGCGGCACCGCCGCGCTATTGCCGGCGTGGCCGTAGACCAGTTGCGACTGTACGGAAATGACGTCGACCGGCACCGGCCCGTCGGGGCGCTGGCGGCGACCATGAATGAGATGACTTGCAGCGGAGCTGTCGGCGGAAGCGTTCATCGCCGTAGTGTAGCGCCGGCGCAAGAGCGCCAAGAGGCGCGTGCATGCGCCGTGTTGCGGGGGCTTTCAGCAACAACGGCCTCAGCTGCGACGCTCCGACGAGAACGCGTCGCGGCTGAAGCCGCTCCTGCAACAGGGGCCAGGATGCGGGAGAAGTCCAAACAACATCCGGAATCAAGAATTTCTATTTCTCACTCCGCTCAGCGGCGAAGCATTCCACTTGTAGATACCGTCTCACCCC
>NZ_NQYT01000069.1:0-7243 GCF_009192935.1 Xanthomonas sp. LMG 12461 | reverse complement strand
CGCGCACCGCCGCGGCGGTGCTGGGGCGGGCGATGCGCTGCGCACACTCGGTCAGCGCATGGCGCTCGACCAGGTCGGCGAACGCGGCGCGGTCTTCCTTGGCGACCTGCACCACCGCGCCCAGTTCCTCGTTGAACAGGCTGCGGAACGGATCGTCGCCCCAGGCATCGAGGGTGATGTCCAGGCCCTGCCGCGAGGCGAACGCCATCTCGCACAGCGCGGCGAACGCGCCGCCATCGCTGCGGTCGTGATACGCCAGCAGCAGGCCAGCCTCGCGCGCATCGCGGATCAGTTCGAAGAACGCGCGCAGCCGCTGCGGATCGTCCAGGTCCGGCACCGCCCCGCCGAACGCCGGCAGCGCACCGTCGCCATGCACCTGCGCCAGCACCGAACCGCCCAGGCGCTGCTTGCCACCGCCCAACCCGATCAGCCACAGCTCGCTCTCGGCCTCGCGCGCCAGCAACGGCGTCAACTGCGCCCGCGCATCGGCGACCGGCGCGAACGCGGAGACGATGAGGGAGACGGGCGAGACGCTTTTGTGCGTCTCGCCGGGACTGGAGAATGGGGAATCGGGAATCGGAGAAGCGGCGGCATCGGTGGCGGACGCATCGCGCTGTTCCCCATTCCCGACTCCCGATTCCCGATTCACGGCGGTCACCGCCCACTGCGCCTGCATCGACAGCGAGTCCTTGCCCACCGGGATGCTCAGGTCCAGCTGCGGGCACAGTTCCATGCCCACCGCCTTGACCGCGGCGTACAGGCGCGCGTCCTCGCCGTCGTGGTTGGCCGCGGCCATCCAGTTGGCCGACAGCTTGACCTGGTCCAGCGCCTGCACCGGCGCCGCGCACAGGTTGGTGATCGCCTCGCCCACCGCCATCCGCGCCGCCGCGGCGGCGTCGAGCAGGGCCAGCGGGGTGCGCTCGCCGATCGCCATCGCTTCGCCGGCGTGGGTGTCGAAACCGGCCAGGGTGATCGCGCAATCGGCCAGCGGCAGCTGCCAGGGGCCGATCATCTGCTCGCGCGCGGTCAGGCCGCCGACGCTGCGATCGCCGATGGTGACCAGGAAGCTCTTCGCCGCCACGGTCGGATGGGCCAGCACGCGCAGCCCGGCCTCGCGCAGGTCCAGCGCCTCGGTGTCCAGCTCCGGCCAGCGCGGCGCCGGCGGCTGCCGGGTGTCGCGATGCATCTTCGGCGGCTTGCCGAAGAGGACGTCCATGGGCAGATCGATCGGATGCTGGGAATGGGGAGTGGGGAATGGGGAATGGGCAACAGCGGAGCCTGCCTGCTTTTCACCATTCCCGATTCCCGATTCTCCATTCCCACCGCCGAGCACCCCGTACCCCACGACGAGCCGTTCCTCGGCGGTCGCCACGCCCACGGCGGCAAACGGGCAGCGCTCGCGTTCGCAGATCGCGGCGAATTCGGCCAGGCGCGCCTGCGGCACGCCGAGCACGTAGCGTTCCTGCGATTCGTTGCACCACAGCTGCATCGGCGACAGCGACGGGTCGTCGCTGGGCACGCGGTCCAGGTCGATGAGGCCGCCTACGTTGGAATCGTGCAGCAGTTCGGGAATGGCGTTGGACAGGCCGCCGGCGCCGACGTCGTGGAACCAGCGGATCGGGTTGTCCGCGCCCAGCGCCACGCAGCGGTCGATGACCTCCTGCACGCGCCGCTCCATCTCCGGGTTGTCGCGCTGCACGCTGGCGAAATCCAGGTCCTCGGCGCTGTCGCCGGAGGCCACCGAACTGGCCGCGCCGCCGCCCAGGCCGATCAGCATCGCCGGGCCGCCGAGCACGATCACCGCGTCGCCGGGCTGCAGCGGGATCTTCTCCACCTGCACGCGATCGATCGCGCCCAGGCCGCCGGCCAGCATGATCGGCTTGTCGTAGGCGCGGGTCAGGTCCTGCGTCTCCGGCAGCTCGAAGCTGCGGAAATAGCCGAGCAGGTTGGGCCGGCCGAATTCGTTGTTGAACGCGGCGCCGCCGAGCGGGCCGTCCAGCATGATTTCCAGCGCCGGGGCCATGCGCGGGTTGAGCGGACGCGCGCCCTCCCACGGCTGCGGCAGGCTGGGGATGCGCAGGTGCGAGACGCTGAAGCCGGTCAGGCCGGCCTTGGGCTTGCCACCGCGACCGGTGGCGCCCTCGTCGCGGATCTCGCCGCCGGCACCGGTGGAGGCGCCCGGGAACGGCGCGATCGCGGTCGGGTGGTTGTGGGTCTCGACCTTGATGCAGAACGCCGACGGCGTCACCGCCTCGCTGCGGTATTCGCCGCTGGCCGGATCCGGGCGGTAGCGCGCGGCCGGATGGCCTTCCACCACCGCCGCGTTGTCGCTGTACGCGCTGAGCGTGTGCTGCGGGGTCTGCTGGTGGGTGTGCTTGATCATCCGGAACAGCGAGCGGTCCTGCTCCTTGCCGTCGATGGTCCAGCTGGCGTTGAAGATCTTGTGCCGGCAGTGCTCGGAATTGGCCTGCGCGAACATCATCAGTTCCACGTCGGCCGGATCGCGGCCGAGTTCGCCGAAGCGCTGCCGCAGGTAATCGATCTCGTCCTGGGCCAGGGCCAGACCCAGGCGCGCATTGGCCGCTTCCAACGCATCCAGCGGGATGCGCTCGACCTCGCCGCGCGCCGGCGCCTGGAACAGCGCCTGCGCCTGCGCGGCATCGTCCAGCAGCGACTGCGTCATCGGGTCGTGCAGCAGCTTGGCCAGCGCGGCCTGGTCGGCCGGCGCCTCGGGCCAGCCGGCCAGGTCCAGACGGGTACCGCGCTCGACCCGGCGGATCGCCAGCCCGGCGCCGCGGACCAGTTCGGTGGCCTTGCTCGACCACGGCGAGCGCGTGCCCAGCCGCGGCACCACGTAGCGCGAGCAGGTGCCCGCCTCCGCCGGCGCCGGCGCGTCCTGTGCCTGCAGGATGCGCCGGGCCGCGACCAGATCCAGTTGTCCGGCGTCGTCGCCGTCGAGGAAGTACACGTGCCAGGCGCCGACGATGCGCACGCCGGGAACGAGGGACTGCAGGCGGGTTTCGAGCCGAGCGCGACGGAACGGCGAAAGGGCGGAAGCGCCCTCGAGGACGATCATGTCCGGGGAACCGTGTGAGGAAACGGGCTGGCTATTGTAGCGGAGAGCTGGGAATGGGGATTCGGGAATGGGGAATCGGCACAGCCGGCCGCCGAGCGGGGTCGGCGCCAGCGGACGTGCTAGAGGTGGTTGGGCGACAGCGGACGCGACGCTCCAGCGGCAAAACGCGGCGCGGCAACAGCGGTGGCGCAGAGGCCGCACCGCCGACAGAGGGGGAGAGACGGGCGTTCAGCGGCCGTGGCCGCGGGAACGAGCGACGTCGCCCCCATTCCCGATTCCCGTTTCCCCATTCCCGGCCGCTCAGCGGCTTCCGCCCGCCTTCGCCGCTTCCGCCGCGCGCTTGTCCAGCGCCTCGCGCATCTTGGCCGGGGGCAGGTAGCCGCCGATCTGGGTGCCGTCCGGGGCGAAGATCGCCGGGGTGCCGTTGACGCCCAGGCGCTGGCCCAGGTTGTACTGCATGGTCACCGGGTTCTTGCAGTTGGTCGCGCCGGGCACCTTGCCGCTGCTCTTGGCCTCGGTCAGTGCCTGCTTCTTGTCCGCCGCGCACCACACCGCGACCATGTCCTTGTAGTCCTGGCTGCCCAGACCCATGCGCGGATACGCCAGGTACTCCACGGCGATGCCCTGCTTGTTGAGCTCTCCGATCTCGCTGTGCAGCTTGCGGCAGTAGCCGCATTCGATATCGGTGAACACGCTGATGGTGTACTTGGGATTGGCCGGGGCGAACACGATGCGGTCGGCACGCGGCGCCGACTCCAGCAGCTTGCGGCGATAGCTCAGCAGGCCTTCGCTGGAGGCGAACTGCTTTTCCTGGATGTCGAACGGCTGCGCCTGGAACAGGTAGCGGCCGTCGTCGGAGACGTACAGCACCTGCCCGCCGACCACCACTTCGCGAAAGCCGGGGAACGGCGCGGCGCCGATGTAGTCGGGCTTGAAGTTGGGATCGAGCTGCAGCAGCGCCGAGCGTACGCGCTGCTCGCCCGGTGCGCCGGCAGGAGCGGCGGCGGCCGGCTTGGCAGCGGCAGCGCCGCCGGTGGGCGAAGCCGGCTGCGCGCAGGCGGAAAGAGAAGTGGCGCACAGCAGCGCAAAAAGAGCAAAACGGAGCATTGGCTATCCATGAGGGCTGCGGATCGGCTGGATTGTCGCATACCCCCTTGTCCGCTCGATGTAGACAGGCTGAGCGGGGGCACGCCGTCGCAGCAAGGGCGCGGATCAGTATTTCGCGTGCTCCGGATAGCTGCCCGCACCCGCCGGATCGCGCAGCGCCAGTGGCAGCGACCAGCGCAGCAGACCGCCATCGGTCAAGGCCCAGAGCGTGGCGCCGTCCCACGAAAACACCAGTGTGTTCAGCGAACCGCGCGCCGGCGAGGCCAAGCGCAGCGGTGTCTGCGCGGCGGCGATCTGCCACAGCGCCAGCTGCGGCCCGGCCGCGGCGGGGGCGTCGCTACCCAGCGCCAGCAGCCGGCCGTGCGCCGAACGGGCCGCCGCCTTCAGCGCGTCGGCGCACCCCAGCAAGGCCGACAGGCGCACGCGGCCGTCGTCCATATCCAGCACGTGCATACCGACGAAGCGCGCTTCGGGCTGCGCCTTCGACGCGCCGGACGGCGCGAACTGCGGCGTCCCGGTGCCGTGGTCGGCCAGCATCAGCACGAAGCCGCTGGCGATCCAGCGCCCCTGCAGCGACCCCAACGGGGTGGGCACCCACGGTGCCACGCCGGAGGCGTCGGCCGGATCGGGGCGACCGAAACGCTGCGGCAACGCGAACGCGCGCAGGACACGCCCGCTGGTCGGATCGAGGGCGGCGATGCCCTGGGCATCCTCCACCCACAGCGCATGCGGGTCGCGCAGGCGCACCGGCCACAGCTGCGCATTGCCCTTCTTCGCCGCATCCATCAACGCCTGTCGCGGCGCGCCGAACACCGGCGCGAACGCCCAGGGTCCATCCGCCGCCGGTACCGCGGCGGTCGGCGCATTCAGGATGAACCGACTGCTGCCGAACGCACCGCCACCGCCAGCGTAGCTGTGATCGAAATACACGGGGCGCTGCGCGGCATCCAGTTCCCAGCGCGCGTAGCCATCGCTGCCCTCGCCATCGACCCGGTAGCGACGCAGGCGCCGCGAGGCGACGTCATAGGCATACAGGACGGCGGACTCGCCAGCGGCGCCGGCCAGGAACCACACGCGGCTGCCCTGCGCATCGGGCATCAGCCGCTGCGCACCGCCCTCGCCCTGCCAGACCGTTTCCGTCTGCCAACGCGTGCCGTCGTGATGCAGCCGCCACAGCCGGGTGCTGGCGCCCGTCCCGCCCAGCACCTGCATGCTGAGCAACAGATCGCCGTCGGGCAGCGCCAGCAGATCGCGCGGGTAGCGGGCGCCGCTGTCCGCCGTGGCCAGTTCGCCGCCGAGCGCGTCCCAGGGCAGCGCGTCGAACGGCAACAGCGGCACGTCGTTGCGCGGCGGGACAAACGCGATGGCCGGCGCCGCACCGGCGCGCTGCGGCGGCAGCGTCCATGCCAACGGCGACGCGGCCACACGCACCGGCTGCTGCGGCACGCTCGCGGCGAGCGCCTGGCGCACGGCCTGGAACAGCACCGCCGGCACCACGCGCTGGCTCAACTGCGACGGCTGCGACGCACCGCCCAGCGGATTGAACTGGGTGATCTGCCTGATCACGCTGTAATCCGGATTGGCGTAGTTGTCGGTGCGCTCGATGCTCAGCGCGGTGGTCGCATGCCCCATGGCCGCGGTCATGTCGAAGACGCATACCCTCAGTTCCAGACGCCCGCTCAGTCCCTGGCGTTCGCTGCGCGTGGCGCAGTATTCCGCATAGCGCGTCTCGCGGAACACAGCCAGTTCGGCGCGATCCTGTGGCGCCCAATCGCTGCGCTCGCGCGCCTGTTGCAGCCGCGTGCGCGCCTCCTCCTCAGTCAGCGCGCCCTGCTCCACCGCCGCCTGCAGCATCGGCTGCGCGAAGCGCTCGGCCAGCGCCGCGCGCAGGTCCTGGCGGCGTGACAGCAGGACCCGGCCCCAATCGTCGGGCAGATACGACAGCGGCGAGGTCTCGTTGCGTTCCTGGAAGCCCCCCTGCGCCTGCACGACGCCACGTACCGCGGCCTGCACCTGGGCATACGGCGCTGCGATCAGCAGATGCGCCGCCGTGGCCGGTTCGCGCTGCCCGCCCGGCAGCGTCCAGAACAGCAGATCCTCGTGGCGACGCACCGCCGGTGCCTGCGCCTCCAGCGCCGTGCCGGCAGCCGCGATCTGCCACGCGCTGTCGCCAGGCTCGGCCGCCGGCATGGCGGACGGCTGCACCGGCCCGGCCGCGAACGCGCTGCCGAGCGCGAGCAGCAGCAGGCCGGCACAAGCTCGTGCTGGCGCATGGGAAACGCGATGTCGCAACTCGCTCATGGACGCACTCGATGGAAGGAAAAGGATGCCATCGCCGGCGGCAGCGGCAGCTGCAGTTGCCGCTCAGCCACGCGGATGATGCTTGCGGTGCAGGCTCTGCAGGTGCTCGCGCGCCACCAGCGTGTAGATCTGGGTGGTGGACAGGGAACTGTGGCCGAGCAGCATCTGCAGCGCGCGCAGGTCGGCGCCGCGGTTGAGCAGATGCGTGGCGAAGCTGTGGCGCAGGCCGTGCGGGCTGATCCGCACCGGATCGATCCCGGCCACCGCCGCATAGCGCTTGACCAGCCCCCAGAACTGCTGGCGGGTCAGCGCGCGGCGCGCGGCGTCGATGAACAGCGGCACCACGCCATCGCTGGCCGGCACCGCCTGCCCCGCCGCCAGCGCCGGGCGGGCGCTGTCCAGATAGCGCTGCAGCCAGTGCTGCGACTCCTCGCCCAACGGCACCAGCCGCTCCTTGCTGCCCTTGCCGGTGACCCGCAGCACGCCCTGGCGCAGATTGACCGCGTTGGCCGGCAGGTTGACCAGCTCGCTGACGCGCAAGCCGGCGGCGTACATCAACTCGAGCATGGCGCGGTCGCGCAAGCCTGCCGGCGCGGTCGCGTCCGGCGCCGCCAGCAGCGCATCGATCTGGCTTTCGGCCAGCGCCTTGGGCAGCGAACGCGGCAGCCGCGGCGGCTCCAGCAGCGCGGTCGGATCGTCGCTGCGCTCGCCGCGGCGCACGCGCAGCGCGAAGAACGCGCGCAGCGACGATCCGACCGC
>NZ_NQYT01000068.1:0-20407 GCF_009192935.1 Xanthomonas sp. LMG 12461 | reverse complement strand
AGGGGGTAAGACGGTATCTGCCATCGAGACAGGACATCATGCCGAGCCGCGGCAATGATGCGTCATTCGAGGTGCCCTGAAGTCGCTCCTGTACAGGCGGCGATCTTGCGCTCCATTTGCGTGGATCTTCGTAGGCGCGGCGTCAGCCGCGCCTACGTACACATCGGCGTCATGTCGATGGTGTCGCCGCCGGCAGACAGCCCAGCCCCTGCAGCGTCGCCTCCACCGCCACGTCCAGCGGCGTATGCGGTTCTTCGCCGAGCAGTTCCAGCAGCCGCGCATTGCGCATGCGCAGCGGGTGCCGCCACAGCGGGCGCATCTCGTGCAGTTCGCGCGCCAGCGGCCAGAACGGCTGGGCCAGGGTCAGCAGCGGCCACGGAAAGCGGCGCGTGCGCGGCGGCGCCAGGCCATGGCGCTGCGCCACCCGCGCGATCGCCGCGGCCATCTGCGTGCCGTCGGCGTCCCAGTGCCCGTCCATGTGCAGGCGGGCGAACGCCGGCAGGCGCGTGCGCTGTTGCAGCAGCGCCAGCATGGTCCGCGCCACGTCCGGCACGTAGGCCCATTGGTGGCCGACACCTGGATCGCCCGGCAGGGTCACCGTCGTGACCGGCCGTCCCGGTCGCACCAGCCCCTGCGCGAACCAGCTGTTGCCCACGCGCGGTCCGAAGAAGTCGCCGGCGCGCACCACGATGGCGCGTGCGCCTCGTGCGGTCGCGGCCTGCAGGCGCCGCTCTAGCTCCACCCGGATCGCGCCCTTGCGGGTGACCGGGGCCTGTGGCGCGTCTTCGTCCGGCGCCGGGTAGGCGTCCGGGCCGTAGTTGTAGACCGTGCCCGGCAGCACCACGGTGGCGCGCTCGGCGATGGCCGCGGCCACGGTGTTGTCGATCATCGGCAGCACCAGCTCCGACCAGCGCCGGTAACCGGGCGGGTTCACCGCATGCACGATCACCGCACAGCCCTTGGCCGCCTGCCGCACGTCGGCCTGTCGCAGCGCATCGCCGTGGTGCCAGTGGATGCCGTCGCGCTCCACGCTGGGGTGGGCGAGGCCGCGCTGCAGGGCGCGTACCTGCCAGCCGGCGTCGCGCATCTGCCGCGCCAGTTCGCCGCCGATGCCGCCGCTGGCGCCCAGCACCAGGGCCGTGGAAGAAGAAGAGGACATGGCAGCGCTCCGTCGGGGTCGGCGCTCAGTCTCGGTGCGGGTGCCGCAGAAGAAAATTGGCGAAGAGCGCCAACCAGCTATACATTTCTGTATGGACAATACGATCGGCTGGGAACTCTACCGCTCCTTCCTGGCGGTGCTGGAGGAGGGCTCGTTGTCGGCGGCGGCACGCGCGCTAGGGCTGACCCAGCCCACGGTCGGCCGGCACGTGGCGGCGCTGGAACAGGCGCTGGCGGTGCCGCTGTTCGTGCGCTCGCAGACCGGCCTGCTGCCCACCGATGCCGCCCTGGCCTTGCGCGGGCATGCGCAGGCGATGGGCAGCCTGGCCGCGTCGCTGCAGCGCGCGGCGGGCCGCCACGGCGATGCGGTGCGCGGCACGGTGCGCATCGCCGCCAGCGAGGTGATCGGCGCGGAAGTGCTGCCGCCGGTGCTGGCGGCCTTGCGCCGCGCGCATCCGCACCTGCGGCTGGAACTGGTGTTGAGCAACCGGGTGCAGGACCTGCTGCACCGCGAGGCCGACGTGGCGGTACGCATGACCCGGCCTACCCAGGACGTGCTGGTCGCGCGCCGCGTCGGCGAGGTGGCGGTGGCGCTGTTCGCGCACCAGGACTACGTGGACCGGCATGGTCTGCCGCGGACGCTGGAGGAACTGCCGCAGCACGCGCTGATCGGCTTCGATACGGAAACGCCGTTCCTGCGCGCCGCCCGCAGTGCGCTGCCGCCGTGGCGGCGCGAGGCGTTCGCGTTGCGCGCCGACAGCGACCTGGCGCAACTGGCCTTGCTGCGCGCCGGCTGCGGCATCGGTTTCTGCCAGGTTGCCCTGGCGCGGCGCACGCCGGCGCTGCTGCCGGTGCTGCCGCAGCAGGTGCGCGTCGGCCTGGAGAGCTGGATCGTGATGCACCAGGACGTACGCGGCAGCGCCGCCTGCAGCGCGGTGTTCGCGGCCCTGGTCGAGGCGATGACCGCGCACACCGCCTGAGGTGCGCCCGCGATGGCGGCCGGCCGGCGCACACGCGCCGCCGGCCGCCCCAACCCGGGCAGGGATGTCAGGATGCTTTTACGAATCCCGAATCCCGAATCCCCAATCCCCGCCTTACGGCAACGTCAGCGCGATCGGGTTGGCCTTCATGCTGGCGCTGATCGCCGGGAACGGATCCACGCCGGACATGGTGATGACGTCGTTGATCGACACCACGTCGCAGTTGATGGTGCTGTCGTTGACGCACATGTAGGCGGCCGCGCCGTTGCCCGGTTCGTACACCGCCTTCCACACGTAGTCCGGGATCTGCACGTGGTCGGCGCCGATGCTGCTGCGCGTGCCGCTGTCGAAGGCCGGGCCGGTGACCACGTAGACCTCGCCGCGCTGCTTGGCCAGCTGACGCACCTGCTCTTCGATCCGCGCCCACTCGCCGGTGTTGAGCTTGTGGTCCTGCGGGACGACGTTGGCCATCGAGAAGGTTTCCTTCTCCGAGTTGGTGGTCGAGGCATCGCCGGCCGGGGTCATGTGGCCGCGGTCGAAGCCGGAGTTGGTGTAGTCCGAGGTATGCGAGCGGTCGGCGGCCGGGATGCCGGTCTCGTCGTGGAAGGAGCCGACGCGGCCGATCGATTCGGCGCCGGCGACTTGCTGGTCGGTGATGTGCTCGGCCGAGTACAGCGGGCCCTTGGTCACGCCGGAGGCCATCAGCACGTATTCGGTATGGCAGACCTCGGTGGTGCGGCTGGTGATCGACGCGTCGAGCGTCGGCGCCTTACCGCCGGCGTAGAGCGTGGGACAGCTGGTGGCGGCGCTTGCCGCCTGGGCGGCGAACAGCGCAAGCAGGGCAAGACAACCGCGCAGGGAGACGGACATTGCAGGAACCTCGGCTGGTCAGGGGAGGTGAAGAAACTGGCGAGATTCGATGTCTGTCCGGTGACCGCTGGATGTGCCGCAAATGGCAACTGCGCCGTGAGTCACGCTTGGCGGTAGACGCCGCGCGGCGACGGATCAATCGCATGCGATAAGCGTTCTCATTTACAATGCGCGACCGCCCTGTTCCGCACCGCGCCGACGTGATCAAGTCCTTGTTGTTCCAGCTGCACTGGCTGCTCGGCATCAGCGCCGGGCTGGTGCTGTCGGTGATGGGCCTGAGCGGGGCCACGCTCGCCTTCGAGGACGAGATCGTGCGCCTGGCCAATCCGCCGCTGGCCGCCATCGCCGCGCGTCATGCCGCCGGCGAGCAGCCGCTGCCGCTGGCCGAACTGGCGCGGCGCCTGGACCTGGAAGGGGCGCACCGCAGCAACCGCGTGTTGATCGATCCGACCGGCACGCGGCCGTCCGCGGTGCGCCTGCCCGGCCGCGACGGCGGCCGCCTGTACTTCGACCCCTACACCGGCGCGGTGCTGCCGGCGCCGCGCCTGGATGGGTTCTTCTCCTTCGTCGAAGACCTGCACCGGCGCCTGGCCGCCGGCGAGCGCGGCGAGGCGGTCACCGGGGTTTGCGCCTTCGTGCTGATCTTCTTCTGCCTGTCCGGCCTGTACCTGCGCTGGCCGCGGCGCTGGTGGAGCTGGCGCGCCTGGTGGGCGGTGGAGTGGAACCGGCAGGGACGCAGCTTCCTGTGGAGCCTGCACTCGGTGATCGGCACCTGGTGTCTGCTGGTGTACCTGCTGATCGCCGCGACCGGGCTGTACTGGTCCTACGACTGGTACCGGCAGGGGCTGGTGGCGATGCTCGGCGGCGATGCCGCGCCCAAGGAGAAGGAGGGCGGTCGCGGCGGCAAGCCGCCGGCGGTGGACTACGCGCGGCTGCAGGCGGCCCTGGCGACCGTGCCGGCCGCGCAGCGCGCCTACCTGGACCTGCGCCTGCCCGGTCGCAACGGCCAGCCGATCGTGGCCCGCTACCTGCCGCCCGATCCGGCGCACGACCGTGCCTACGACAGCGTGGAGGTCGATCTGGCCAGTGGCCGCGTCCTGCGCCACCTGGAGTATCGGCAGCAACCGCTGGGCCGGCGCCTGCTGACCAGCATGTTCGCGCTGCACAGCGGCAGCTTCTTCGGCCTGCCCGGGCGCGTGGCGATGCTGCTGGCGAGCCTGTGCATGTCGTTGTTCTTCGTCACCGGCTGGATGCTGTACCTGGACCGCCGACGCAAGAAGCGCGCATTGCGCGCCGCGCGCCGCGCGCTGCCGGGGCTGGTCGGCGATGCCGCCGGCGCCTGGCTGGTGGGCTTTGCCAGCCAGAGCGGCCTGGCCGAGCGCCTGGCCTGGCAGACCGCCGCGCAATTGCAGGCCGCCGGGCTGGCGGTGGAGGTGCGTTCGCTGGCGCAGCTGGACCTGGCCCAGCTGCGCGGCAGCCAGCGCGCGCTGTTCGTGGTCAGCACCTTCGGCGACGGCGAACCGCCGGACGCGGCGCGCGGCTTCGTGCGCCGCGTGCTGCGCCAGGCGCAGGCCCTGCCGGAGCTGCGCTACGCCATGCTCGGCCTGGGCGATCGCCAGTACCCGCAGTTCTGCGGCTTCTCGCGGGAGGTGCAGCACTGGCTGGACGCGCAGGGCGCACAGGCGCTGTTCCCGCCACTGGAAGTGGACAACGCCGATCCGCAGGCACTGGCGCAGTGGCAATGGCAACTGTCCGCGCTCACCGGCGTGGCGGCGTCGGCGCCGGTGCTGCAGGCGCCGGAGCCGCTGGACTGGGGCCTGGCCGGTCGCGTCCTGCTCAATCCCGGTAGCGCCGGCGCGCCGGTGTGGCGTATCGACCTGGTGCCGCCGCCGCAGGCGCACTGGCATGCCGGCGACATCCTGGAAGTGCAGCCCTGCCATGCGGCCGACGCGATCCGCACCTGGCTCGCCGCACGGGCGCTGGACGCGGAACAGACGGTACAGGCCGATGGCCTGCGGCAGCCGCTGTGGCAGGCGCTGGCGTCACGCGCGCTGACGCCGCCAACGCCGGGCGACGACCTGCAGGCCTGGGTGGACGCGCTGCCGACCCTGCCGCTGCGCGAATACTCGATCGCTTCGGTGCCGGCCGACGGCCTGCTGCAACTGGTGGTGCGCCTGACTCTGCGCGACGACGGCCGCCCCGGCGTGGGCGCCGGCTGGCTGTGCCAGCATGCGCCGGTGGGCGCGGTGCTGCGCGCGCAGGTGCGGGCCAACCCCGGGTTCCGCCGGCATGGCGATGCGCCCATGCTGCTGATCGGCAACGGCACCGGTATCGCCGGCCTGCGCAGCCTGCTGCGCGAGGCCGCGCAGGCCGGTGTGCAGGGGCACTGGCTGCTGTTCGGCGAACGCAATGCCGCGCACGATGCGCTGTTCGGCGACGAGCTGCGCGCCTGGCGCGACGTCGGCCATCTGCAGCGCCTGGATCTGCTGTTCTCGCGCGACCAGGCGCACAAGCGCTACGTGCAGGACGGGTTGCGCGAGTCTGCCGACGCGGTCCGCGACTGGGTCGCGCGCGGCGCCACCGTGTACGTCTGCGGCAGTCTTGCCGGCATGGCGCGCTGCGTGGATACGGCGTTGCGCGAGATCCTGGGCGAGGACGCGCTCGATGCGCTCAGCGCGGATGGGCGCTATCGGCGCGACGTGTATTGAGGCGATGCGCCGATCGCAGTGCGATCCAGGCTCTTGCGTGCCAGCCCTGATCGTCGCTGCGCATCATGGTGACGGGCAGAGGACGGTGGCAGCAATTTCAGCGAGCCACTGATCCGAGCGGAATGCGCGCGTGAAGCAACCGGGCGATGCGTCCGAGTGCCATGCGTCGGGACTGAAGTCCATCCCACAACGGTCTTCTGGTCCCGCTTGTTGTGTGTCGGCGCGGCAGCAGACTGGCATCTGCCTCGCGTCGCCGCGCAATCCGCTTACCTGCAGTCGCCGCTACCGATGGCGGCCGGCGCCTTGATCCGGTACAGGTCGCGCTTGCCGGCCCTGGGCGCGCGGGCGCTGCCGGACAGCAGCAGTTCGCTGGGCTTGGACGCATCCAGCACGGCGCCGGCGGTGTGGCCGTCGCTGCCGTTGAACGACAGCGCCAGCGGCTGCGGATCCGCGTAGCGGCCACCGGCGCATTGCGCCAGCAGCACCTGGCTGCTCGTACCGCCATGGGCACGCGCGAACAGCAGCGCACGGCCGTCGCCCAGCCACGCCGCATCGGTCTCGTCGTCGGCGCTGTTGACCCCGGCCAACGCCTGCGGTGCTGCGAACGCCTGGCCCTCCTGGCGCGCCACGAACAGGTCCAGGCCGCCGGCGCCGCCATGGCCGTCGCTGGCGAACAGCAGCCGCGTGCCGTCCAGCGACAGGGTCGGCGCACGCTCGTTGCCCGGCGAATTCACTGCCGCGCCCAGGTTCTGCGGCGCGCCGTAACCGCCGCCGGCCAGCACCGGCGCGCGGTACAGGTCGCTGCCGCCATGGCCGCCGGGGCGATCCGAGGCGAAGTACAGCCAGCGCCCATCGGCGCTGAAGAACGGGTCGCTGTCCAGGCTCGGCGAGTTCACGGGCGCCGGCAGCGGTTGCGGGTCGCGCCAGCGCCCGTCGCGCAGCACGGCCTGCCACAGGTCGCCGCCGCCGGGCCCGCCGGGGCGGTCGGGACTGGCCCAGACGATGCGCTGGCCGTCGGGCGCGACGCTGGCGCGGGTCTCGTCGGCGGCGGTCGATACCACGCCCATGCCCTCGATGCCGAATTCGGAAAGCGCGAACGCACACGGCGCGCAGAGTAAACTCGCGGCCAGCGCGAGCGGCAGGACAGGGGTCCGCATGAGGGATTCCATGGAATGTCGCCGCCAGTCTAAAACAACCAACGAGCGCTCCATGCCCAACTCCCGTTTTGCCGTGTTCGGCCATCCCGTCGCCCATTCGCTGTCGCCGCACATCCATGCCGCCTTCGCCAAGCAGACCGGCATCGCCCTGCAGTACGAGGCGATCGACGTTCAGGCCGACGGGTTCGCCGCGGCGCTGGCCGCCTTCGCCGCCGCCGGCGGTGTCGGCGCCAACGTGACCCTGCCGCTGAAGGAAGCCGCGTTCGCCCTCAGCGTGGTGCACAGCGCACGCGCGCAGTCGGCCGGTGCGGTCAACACCCTCAGCTTCCGCGACGGCCAGTGGCATGGCGACAACACCGACGGCGCCGGCCTGGTGCGCGACCTGACCGGCCGCAACGGCCTGGACCTGCGCGGCCGCCGTGCGCTGCTGCTGGGCGCGGGCGGCGCCGCGCGCGGCGTGGCGCCGGCGCTGCTGGAGGCCGGCGTACAGCAACTGGTGGTGGTCAACCGCGCGCCGGAACGCGCCGACGCGCTGGTCGATGCGCTGGGCGAGCCGGCGCGCGCGATCTCGCGCTACTGGGAGGACCTGCGCGAGCTGGGCGATTTCGAGCTGATCGTCAATGCCACCACCATCGGCCGCGACCCGGCCGCCAGCTTCACCCTGCCGCTGTCGCTGATCAACAGCATGACCCTGGCGGTGGACCTGAACTACGGCGAGGTGGCGATCGCGTTCCTGGCCTGGGCGCGCGCGGCGCACTGCCGCGACACCGTGGACGGCCTGGGCATGCTGGTGGAACAGGCCGCCGAGAGCTTCGAGGCCTGGCACGGCGTGCGCCCGGACACCGACCCGGTGTACGCCGCGCTGCGCGAGCGCGATGCCGTGCTGGTCAGCGCCGACTGAAACACTTCGCCTCCACCCTCTATCCGGGAATAAACGCATGGACGAATCATTGATGCTGCAGGTGCTGACGCGACTGCTCACGCAGTTGCCGCTCGCGCTGGTCTATGTGGTCGGACTGGCGCTGCTGTTCACGCGCCGTCCTGGCCGTGCGCGCACCTTGGGAATCTGCGGGCTGGCGATCCTGCTGCTGGCCCTGGGCCTGGGGCTGGCGTTGTGGTTCGTGCCGATGTGGTTGATTTCCCAAGGCCATAGTTACTCGTCGATCTCGAGCTTGTTGGGCATCGTCAACGGCGCGGTCGCCTTGATCTTCGCGGTGGGCATGCTGCTGCTGGTGCTGGCGTTGCGCTTCGCCATGCCGCCGCGCGTCGCAAACCCGCGCTGATGGCGTCGCGGCGACCCGCGCCCAGGGAGATCGTGCTGCGAGAACCGCAGGCACGCCCGGGCCGCGCCTATGGCGTGGTCCTGCTCGGCGCCGATCGCCCCGTTCGCTGCCCATCAAGAGGAGACCCTGCGTGGACTCTGTCGCCGTGAACTATCTCTTGCTCACCGCGCTGTTCCAGTTCCCGATCCTGGCGATGTCTGCGGTCGGGCTGGGGTTGCTGGCCACGCGCGGCCCTGGCCGGCCGCGTACCCTCGGCTTGTGGGGGTTGGGCGTGCTGGTGCTGGTCGTGGTACTGACGACGGGCATGTCGTTGTTGCCGGCGTGGCTGATGTCGCGCGCGGCGAACGCGACCGAATCCAACCTGTGGATGGTCATGTCGGAGGCGATCGTCGCGCTGCTGACGGCAGTGAGCGCGCTGTTGCTGGTGCTGGCGTTGTGGTTCGCCCTGCCGGCGCGGCGGGCGCCATCGCAGTGAAGAACAAGGGCGTGCGTCGTCCAGGGAGGCGAGGATGTTGGCGATGAGCGTGCACCCGGTGCTGGACATGAGCGTGCTGACCGGCGGGCTCGGCCTGCTGGCGCGGCTCGGGCTGACGGTGCTGATGATGGGCGCGATCCTGCCGCGCCTGTTGAACGCGGTGCTGGGCTGGGTGGAACTGATGACGCCCCAGTTCCGCGGCACCCATCCGGACGCCTATGCGCTGGTGCATCTGCTGGACGATGCGCTGTACGTGGCCGGGCTGGCCTTGCTGCTGCGCGCGCTGTGGCTGGCGCTGCCGCGCAAGGCCGCGCCGCCGCCGCCATAACGCGGCGCGCAGCACCGTTCAGTTCCAGCGTTTCAGTCCCTGCGACGGGACGTGAGAAAATGCCGGGATGACCGATTCCGCTTCGCCGTCGACGCCGCCCGCGTCCGGCCCGTCCCCGCGTCAGCTCACCGAACCGGTCAAGCTGGCCATCCGCGATGCCTACGCCAAGCTGCAGGCCAATACGCCGGGCTTCCGCGTGCGCCGCGCGCAGAGCCAGATGATCGGCGTGGTCTCGCGCGCGCTCGGCACCTCCGGCGGCGTCGGCGTGGCCGAGGCGCCCACCGGCGTCGGCAAGAGCCTGGGCTATCTGACCGCCGGCGTGCCGATCGCCCTGGCGAGCAAGAAGAAACTGGTGATCAGCACCGGCACGGTGGCGCTGCAGTCGCAGCTGGTCGAGCGCGATATCCCGGCCTTCCTCAAGGCCACCGGGCTGGAGGCCACGGTGGCGCTGGCCAAGGGCCGCACCCGTTACCTGTGCACGCGCAACGTCGCCGAGCTGCATGGCGAGGCCGCGCAGGACAGCATGTTCGAGGACGAGGCGCCGCTGTACGACCGCCCGTTGAGCCCGGCCGAGGCCGAGCAGGCGCGGGCGTTGGCCAAGGCCTACGCCGACAGGACCTGGAACGGCGACCTGGATGCCGCGCCGGAGCCGGTGCCGCCGTCGCTGCGTGCGCGCATCACCACCAATGCGGCCGGCTGCGCCGGGCGCCGCTGTTCGTTCGCGGTGCAGTGCCCTGTGCTGAAGGCGCGCAGCGAGGTGCGCGATGCGCAGATCGTGGTCACCAACCACGCCCTGCTGCTGTCGGCGCTGTCGCTGGGCGACAGCGACAACGGCCAGCCGCTGATCGCGCCGCCGTCGGACATGCTGCTGGTGCTCGACGAGGGCCACCACATCGCCGGCGTCGCCATCGACCAGGGCGCGGCGAACCTGCCGCTGGACGAGATGGCGCGGCGCACCGGCCGCCTGCAGGCGCTGGTCGGCGCCGCCTACCGGCTCGCCGACAAGGACCGCATCGGCAACCAGTTGCCCAACGAGGCAGTCGAACTGGCCGCGCAGGTGGCCAAGGGCCTGAAGGCGTTCCGCGCCGAGATCGAACGGGTGTGGGTGCCGGAGCCGGGCCAGGACGAACCGATGTGGCGCGCGCCCAACGGCCGCCTGCCCGAGGACTGGAAGCCGCTGATCGATGCGCAGGCGCAGGACACCGGGGCGCTGCTGAACTGGGTGCAGGCCGCACACCAGATGGCGGCCAAGTCCAAGCAGGAGGACGCGGCCAAGGAACGCCTGCAGCGCAACCTGGGCATGGCCCTGGAGATGGTCGAGCAGCAGTACGCGCTGTGGCTGGGCTGGCGCCGCGAGGACCAGGACGGGCAGCCGCCGATGGCGCGCTGGATCACCGCCTCGCGCGATGCCGATCTGATCTGCCATTGCTCGCCGGTGTCGGCCGCGCAGGTGCTGCGCTCGCTGCTGTGGAGCGAAGTGGACGCGGCCGTGCTGACCTCGGCCACGCTCACCGGCGGCGGCGACTTCCAGGCGCTGGCGATCGACAACGGCCTGCCCGCGCATGCGGAGATGGTGTCGCTGTCCTCGCCGTTCGATCTGCCCAACCAGGCCGAGCTGATCGTGCCGGCGTTCCCGGTGGCGCCGGACGACCGCGAGGGCCATCCGCGCGAAGTGGCGCGCTACCTGGTGCGCGAACTGGACTGGGGCAAGGGTTCGATCGTGCTGTTCACCTCGCGCTGGAAGATGCTCAAGGTGGCCGATCTGTTGCCGCTCGCGCAGCGCAACCGCGTGCTGGTGCAGGGCGAGGGCTCCAAGTCGCAGATGATCGGCGAGCACATGCGCCGCATCGGCGCCGGCGAAGGCTCGGTGCTGTTCGGCCTCAATTCCTTCGGCGAGGGCCTGGACCTGCCGGGCGAGGCCTGCACCACCGTGGTCATCACCCAGGTGCCGTTCGCGGTGCCGACCGATCCGCAGACCGCCACGCTCGGCGAATGGTTCGAAAGCCGCGGCCTCAACGCCTTCAACCTGATCGCGGTGCCGCACGCGCTGCGCACCCTGACCCAGTTCGCCGGCCGCCTGATCCGCACCGCCGACGACCACGGCCGCGTGATCATTCTCGACTCGCGGCTGCTGACCAAGCGCTACGGCAAGCGCATCATCGACGCGCTGCCGCCGTTCAAGCGGGTGATCGGCTAGCCGATGTGACGCCCGTTGGGTTGTCGATGTGACGCCGTTTGCCGAGCTGGCATCGCACTGAGGGCAACGGCGTGCGGTCGCCGCCGCGGCGCGGACAGGGCGCGCGCGCTGGTCTAGTATCGCGGGCGACAGGGGGAATCATGATGCGAATCGCCAGACAGTGGGCGTTCGGAGCGGCGTTGTGCGTGCTGACCGGCATCGCCGTGGCGCAGCCGACGGGCGCACCGACAGAAGACGCAGCAGCGGCAGCGCCGGCCAATCCGGCCTATCGCACGCAACTGCTGCAGTTGATCAGCGACGACGCGCAGGCGCGCGCCGATCTCAAGCGGGACTACTCGCCGCAGCGTCTGCAGCACGATACCGTCTCGTTGCGCGCGTATGCACGCGAAGTGCGCATGGCGCAGAAGCAAAGCCAGGAGCGCCTGACCGATCTGATCCGACGCCAGGGCTTTCCCGATGCGCAGGCGGTCGGCGCCGACACGGCGCACGCGGTGTTCCTGATCGCCCAGCGCATCACCGAGTCGGCGTTCCGCGCCGACTTCCAGCGCGGCATCGATGCGGCCGTGCAGCGCGCCGCCTACAGCCAAGCCGATCAGACACTGTTCGCCGATCGCAGCCGCGCGCTGAGCGCCAAGCGCTAGCGTCCGCCGTCGCGGCGCTACGCGCGGTGCATCGCGCCGCGGTGCGCTTGCGGCCACATCGCCAGGCATCGCCGCTGCCGCTGGCACGCGCGCGCGTCTACATTTTGCGGTCGATCTGCGGCTGCATCGTCGTCGAGTGACGCAGCGACGACGCTGCAGCTGCAAAGGATTGCGCGCTCTACCAATGGTCGCGATCACAGTGCGCGGATGCGATTGGCCGCGTCGATGGCATCGATCGCAAGGAACGAATGTTCTGCGCGCCGGACTGCCGCCATGCTGCAGCTCCCTTCACACGAGCCGACGCCATGCGCCCTGGATCCCTGTTGTTGCTTGTCCTGTTGTCGCCTTCCCTGATCCTGTCGGCCAGCGCCGCGCAGTCCACGCTCACCCGCGACAATGGCGCGCCGGTGGGCGACAACCAGAACTCGCAGACCGCCGGGCCCAACGGCCCGACGCTGCTGCAGGACGTGCAACTGATCCAGAAGCTGCAGCGCTTCGATCGCGAGCGCATCCCAGAGCGCGTGGTGCATGCGCGCGGCACCGGCGTGCATGGCGAGTTCACCGCCACCGCCGACATCTCCGACTTGAGCAAGGCCAAGGTGTTCGCGCCGGGCACCACCACGCCGGTGTTCGTGCGCTTCTCCTCGGTGGTGCACGGCAATCATTCGCCGGAGACGCTGCGCGATCCGCATGGCTTCGCCACCAAGTTCTACACCAGCGAAGGCAACTGGGACCTGGTCGGCAACAACTTCCCGACCTTCTTCATCCGCGATGCGATCAAGTTCCCGGACATGGTGCACGCGTTCAAGCCGGACCCGCGCACCAACCTCGACGACGATGCGCGTCGCTTCGACTTCTTCTCGCACGTGCCCGAGGCGACCCGCACCCTGACCCTGCTGTACTCCAACGAAGGCACGCCGGCCGGCTACCGCTTCATGGACGGCAACGGCGTGCATGCCTACAAGCTGGTCAACGCGCAGGGCCAGGTGCACTACGTCAAGTTCCACTGGAAGAGCCTGCAGGGCCTCAAGAACCTGGATCCGCAGCAGGTGGTGACGGTGCAGGGCAAGGACTACAGCCACCTGACCAACGACCTGGTCGGCGCGATCAAGCGTGGCGACTATCCGAAGTGGGACCTGTACATCCAGGTGCTCGCGCCCGAGGACCTGGCCAAGTTCGACTTCGATCCGTTGGACGCCACCAAGATCTGGCCGGGCGTACCCGAGCGCAAGATCGGGCAGATGGTGCTGAACAAGAACGTGGACAACTTCTTCCAGGAGACCGAGCAGGTGGCGATGGCGCCGGCCAATCTGGTGCCGGGCATCGAGCCGTCGGAAGACCGCCTGCTGCAGGGGCGCATCTTCTCCTACGCCGACACGCAGCTGTACCGCGTCGGCACCAACGGCCTGAGCCTGCCAGTGAACCGGCCGCGCGTGGCGGTCAACAACGGCAACCAGGACGGCGCGATGAATGCCGGCAGCACTAGCAGCGGCGTGAACTACGAGCCGAGCCGTCTCAGCCCGAGGCCGCAGGATCCGAACGCGCGCTACAGCCAGTTGCCGCTGTCCGGCACCACCCAGCAGGCCAGGATCACCCGCGAGCAGAACTTCAAGCAGGCCGGCGAACTGTTCCGCAGCTACAGCAAGAAGGAACAGCAGGACCTGATCCAGAGCTTCGGCGAGTCGCTGGCCGGCACCGACGACGCGAGCAAGCACCTCATGCTGTCGTTCCTGTACAAGGCCGACCCGGCCTACGGCAGCGGCGTGGCGCGGGTGGCCAAGGGCGACCTGGCGCGGGTCAAGCAATTGGCTGCGCAGCTGCAGGATTGATCCGTCCCACGCGCGGCCCGGCGGCGGCATCGCCGCGCCGCGCACGTTCTTGCGGAGACTCCCCATGCGTCGTGTTGTCCTCTTCCTTCTTGGCCTCGCGGTCAGCGCCACGGCGGTCGCTGCACCGGCCGCGCCGGCGGCGCCCGATCCGGCCGCGGTGCAGGCGCAATTGCGCAGCTACTTCTTCGATGCCGCACGGCAGGGCCGCCAGGACATGCTGGCCGAGTTCATCCGCGCCCATTACGACCTCGATACCCGCGACGACAAGGGTTACACCGCGCTGATCCTGGCCGCCTACCACGGCCAGCAGGCGGCGGTGGAGCAGTTGCTGCGCGCCGGGGCCGACCCCTGCGCGCAGGACAAGCGCGGCAACACCGCGCTGATGGGCGCGATCTTCAAGGGCGAGCTGAGCATCGCCAAGCGGCTGATGCAGGCCGATTGCGCGCCGGACCAGCGCAACAACGCCGGGCAGACCGCGGCGATGTACGCGGCGCTGTTCCAGCGCACCGAGGTGCTGAAGGATCTCGCCGCCAAGGGCGCCGACCTGCAGGCCCAGGATGCGCAAGGCAACGACGTGGCCAAGCTGCAGCGCGGCGAGTTCGCGACCGCACCGGCGCGCTGAGCGGTCCCGCCTCGCTCCGCCTCCGGAGCGGAGGCCGGGACCGGCAATCGCACGGCGCGTGGATCGCAGGCCGCGGATCGGCGAAAATGCCCGGGTGGCCGGTTCCTCCGGCCCGCCGCGGCCCGTGCCGCCGCTGTTCCCGCTTCGGCGGGCGGTGGCGCATCCGGGCCGCGTGCTGCCCTGTCGGCATCGTGCCGGCGCTCTGCCGCGGCTCGCCGTCGCCCATCCCCGGATCTGTCTTGAACGCCACTGCCCCTGTTTCGCCCGACGACCTGCCCCTGGCCGAGCGCCTGCGCATCGCCCTGGACCTGCTCGAGACCATCGCCGCCGACCGGCGCGTGCTCGATACCCTGCCGGAAGCCGAGCGGGTGCGTCTGCTGCAGGTGGTCGCCCAGGTCTTCAATCCCGAGCCCAAGGCGCGGCGCAAGCTGCTCAAGGAACAGGCGCGCGAGCGCCACCAGGAGAAGGTGCGCAAGGCCGAGGAGCTGCTGGCGCAGACCGGCATCCGCGCGCTGCGGCGCAAACCGGTATTCAGTACGCCCAACTATTTCCCGCCGCACACCCCGGAAGCGCTGACCCATGCGCAGGCCGTGGCCGAGGCGCCGGCGGTGCATTCGCCCGAGTTGCGCCACTGCTACGTGTGCAAGCAGAAGTACACCGAGCTGCATCACTTCTACGACCAGATGTGCCCGCCCTGCGCCGAGCTGAACTACTTCAAGCGCACCGAGACCGCGGACCTGCGCGGGCGCGTGGCGCTGCTCACCGGCGGCCGGGTCAAGATCGGCTACCAGGCCGGGCTCAAGCTGCTGCGTGCGGGTGCGGAGCTGATCGTGACCACGCGCTTCCCGCGCGACTCGGCCGCGCGCTACGCGGAAGAGCCGGATTTCGCCGAGTGGGGCCACCGCCTGCAGGTGTACGGGCTGGACCTGCGCCACACGCCCAGCGTCGAGGCGTTCTGCAGCGAGCTGCTGGCGACCCGCACGCGCCTGGATTTCATCGTCAACAACGCCTGCCAGACCGTGCGCCGGCCGCCGCAGTTCTACGCGCACATGCTGGCCGGCGAGACCGCCGCGCTGCACGACCTGCCCGAGCACGTGCGCCGGCTGGTGGGCCAGTACGAAGGCCTGCGCGGCCCCGATCTGCTGCCGGCTGGGGGCAACACGCAGATGGCCGGGGCGGGCCAGGGGCGCAGCGGTGCCGACGGCCTGCTGCGCGCCGCGGAGCTGTCGCAAGTGCCGCTGCTGGCCGACGACCTGCTCGCCCAGCAGCACCTGTTCCCGGAGGGGCGCCTGGACCAGGACCTGCAGCAGGTGGACCTGCGCGGGCGCAACTCCTGGCGCCTGCTGCTGGACGAAGTGTCCTCGGTGGAGCTGCTGGAGACGCAACTGGTCAACGCGGTCGCGCCGTTCGTCCTCAACGCGCGGCTCAAGCCGCTGATGCTGCGCACGCCCGAGCGCGACAAGCACATCGTCAACGTGTCGGCGATGGAGGGGCAGTTCTACCGCAACTTCAAGACCACCCGGCATCCGCACACCAACATGGCCAAGGCCGCGTTGAACATGATGACCCGCACCTCGGCGGCCGATTACCAGAACGACGGCATCCACATGAACAGCGTGGATACCGGCTGGGTCACCGACGAGGATCCGGCCGAGATCGCCGCGCGCAAGGTGGAGGAAGAGCGGTTCCATCCGCCGCTGGACATCGTCGACGGCGCCGCGCGCATCGTCGATCCGATCATCCACGGCTTCAACACCGGCGAGCACGTGTGGGGCCAGTTCCTCAAGGACTACGCGCCGACGGATTGGTGAGGCGACGCGCCGCCGCGATCGCGACGGTGCGCGACGTGCGTCCGCGCCCGCGCGCCGTCTAGCCGAGCGTGCGGTCCGCGGCCGTCGCGGCAGCGTTCTCGGCGTCCTTCTCGCGGCCCCAGAACTCCACCAGGATGGTCATCATGGTCCACACGATCAGCGTCGGCTGCACCTTGTCCGGCAGCAGGGCCTGGCCCTTGAGCATCACGTCGATCACCTTCGGTAGCGCCAGCACCATCAGCAGGGTGTAGATCGCGTACGCCACCCGGTGCCGGCTGCTGGAAATGAACAGGATCGAGATGACCAGGCTGGCGAGGACGCCCAGGACCACACCGAACTGCCAGGCGTTGAGGCGCTCGGTGCCGGTGAGCACCAGGCCCAGGACGGCACCGAAGAACATGTTCAGGCCGTTGAGATTGGCCTGGTACTCGTCCCTGGTCATGCGGCCGAGGCCGACCTTGCCGAACACGTTCCATCCCTTGCGCATGCTCGCTCCCCTTCGCATTGCCGCATCCTGGCGTCGCCACGCCTTCCGCTGGCCGCACGCCTCCCCGCCTCCACTGTAGCGAAGATCGCGCGCGTTCGTCGCCTGCCCGTCGCGTGTCGCTGCGCCACGGCGCGGGAACCGCCTGCGCTAGCCCAGGATCTGTAACTCGCCGCGCGGGCCGGTCGGTGTCAGATACAGGTGGCCGAGGCTGATCGGCAGGCGGAAACGGCGCGGCCCGGCACTGCCCGGGTTGAGGTAGAGCACGCCGTCGCGGGTCTCCAGCAAGGGCTTGTGCGAGTGGCCGCTGATCACCACGTCCACACCGTCGGCGACGTGATCCAGCGTCTTCAGGTCGTGGCGCACGTGCAGGCGCACGCCGTCGATGTCCAGGTCCAGGGTCTCGGGCAGTGCCTGTGCCCATGGCGCGGTATCGATGTTGCCGCGGATCGCGTGCAGCGGCGCCAGTTCCCGCAGTGCGTCGAGCACGTCCGGTTTGCCGATGTCGCCGGCATGCACGATGGCGGCGCAGCCGCGCAAGGCCGCCAGCGCCTCGGGGCGCAGCAAGCCATGGGTATCGGCGATCACGCCGAGATGCAGCGGTCGAACGGGACGCATCGGTGGCGCTTCCTGGTGCGTGACAGCGTGCAGGCTACCCGTTCGGACGTGGTGGCGTCGTTGCGACCTGCGCGTGCTGGCCTGCTTCGTGAGGCGTTGGCGCCAGCGAGCCAGGCGCGGACGTAGAGATCGTATCGACATCGACGCTTGGTGCATCACCGGCGCGTATCGGGATGCACCCGATGTTGCATCAGCGGCAGTTCCGGCCTGGGCGTCGTACCGCTGTGCATTAACCCGTACGTAGCGACGTGCAGCGTCATGGCGGCATGCGTACGCGACGTGTTGTACCGTTGCCGCGCGCGCCGCCCGTGCCGTCGCACGACATCGCAAGGCGGTGCCGTTTCTTCTCCAGCAGACTCCGATCGATGACCGCTTCCGCACCATCCCCAGCCGAGGCCGCGCCGCACGGCGCCGCCGCCGTGTTCCGCGTGGTCACCGGCAACTTCCTCGAGATGTACGACTTCATGGTCTATGGCTTCTATGCCACGGCCATCGGCCATGCGTTCTTCCCGTCGCATAGCGCGTTCGCCTCGCTGATGCTGTCGCTGGCCACGTTCGGCGCCGGCTTCCTGATGCGGCCGATCGGCGCGCTGGTGCTCGGTGGTTACATCGACCGGCACGGGCGTCGCAAGGGCCTGATCCTGACCCTGGGGCTGATGTCGGCCGGGGTGCTGCTGATCGCCTTCGTCCCCGGCTACGGCACCATCGGCGTGCTGGCGCCGTTGCTGGTGCTGCTCGGCCGCCTGCTGCAGGGCTTCTCCGCCGGCGCCGAGCTGGGCGGCGTGTCGGTGTATCTGGCCGAGATCGCCACGCCGGGCCGGCGCGGCTTCTACGTGGCCTGGCAGTCGGCCAGCCAGCAGGTGGCGGTGGTGTTCGCCGCTGCGCTCGGCGTGGCCCTGCACGCGCTGCTCTCCGACAGCACGATGGACAGCTGGGGCTGGCGCGTGCCGTTCGCCATCGGCAGCCTGATCGTGCCGCTGATCTTCCTGATCCGCCGCTCGCTGCAGGAAACCCCGGAGTTCGCCGCGCGGCAGGCGCCGGACCTGGCCGGCATCGCGCGCTCGCTGCGCGCCAATGTCGGATTGATCCTGGCCGGCGTGGGCATGGTGATGATGACCACCGTGTCGTTCTACCTGATCACCGCCTACATGCCGACCTACGGCCGTGCCGAACTGCACCTGAGCGAGCTCGACAGCCTGGTGGTGACCGGCTGCATCGGCCTGTCCAATTTCGTGTGGCTGCCGGTGATGGGCGCGCTGAGCGACCGCATCGGCCGCAAGCCGCTGCTGGTGTTCGCCAGCGTGGCGATGCCGCTGACGGTGTGGCCGGCGCTGCAGTGGCTGGTCGACGCGCCTTCGTTCGTGCGGCTGCTGCTGGTCGGCGAGTGGCTGTCGCTGCTGTACGGTGCCTACAACGGTGCGATGGTGGTGGCGCTGACCGAGGTGATGCCGGCCGAGGTGCGCACCACCGGTTTCTCGCTGGCCTACAGCCTGGCCACTGCGACGATGGGCGGCTTCACCCCGGCGGTGTCGACCTGGCTGATCCACACCACGCACAGCCGCGCGGCGCCGGCGCTGTGGCTGTCGCTGGCGGCGCTGATCGGCCTGGCCTGCACCTTGCTGCTGTTCCGTCGCCAGCGCGGCGCTGGCACCTTCCAGGCCGCCTGAGCACGGCATTGCGTGGAGGCAGGGCAGGGCGGCGGCAGACCGCCGCGCCCTGCGCAACCTGCGCCGGCCTAGCCCAGATCCAGCGCGGCGGTGAGGTCGCCCGGCACCACGCCGCTGGCAGCGTGCATCGCACGTTCGCGCTCGACCAGGCCCGGCAACGGCTCCAGGCCGAAGCGGCGGGTGATGAAGCGCAGGATCGAGCCGGTGTCGTAGACGCTGTGGTCGACGTGGCCGCGCTTGGCGTGCGGCGACACCACCAGCGCCGGGATGCGCGAGCCCGGGCCCCAGCGGTCGGCCTTGGGCGGCGCCACGTGGTCCCACCAGCCGCCGTTCTCGTCGAAGGTGATGAACACGACGGTCTTCTCCCACAGCGGGCTGTTGCGCAGCGCGTCCACCACCATCGCGATGTGGCGATCGCCGGCGGCCACGTCGGAGTAGCCGGCGTGCATGTTGAGGTTGCCTTGCGGCTTGTAGAACGTCACCGGCGGCAGCGTGCCGGCCTGCACGTCGGCGAGGAAGCGGTTCTCCGGGGCGGTGTCGCCCAGGCCGCCGTCGCGCAGCCGGCGCGCCCGCGCCGGCGTGCCCGGGGCGAGGTTGGCGAAGTAGTTGAACGGCTGGTGGTGGATCTGGAAGTTGGGACTGCCCGGGAACTCGCTGGTGTCGCCGGTGTCGCCCTTGCCCTGCACCGCCAGCGCCCAGCCGCCGGCGTACCAGGCCCAGTCCACGCCCTTGGCGTCGAGCGCATCGCCGATATGGCGGTGGGTCTGCGCCGGCAGCGTATTGGGGCTGTTGGGGTCGGCGTAGTCCGGGCGCGTCGGGTCCTGGCTGGTGCTGGGCTGGAACGGCGGGCTCAGGGTATTGATCGCCCAGAAATCCGGGGTCAGCGCGCCGTTGCGCACGAAGCGCGGCCGGCCGTTGAGCGCGGTACCCGGCGAATCGTCCTGCACCGCCAGGCGGATCTCGTCGGGTCGGTCGCTGGCCAGCACGCTGATCTGCGTCCGCCCCGGGCTGGTGTCGGCCTTGGGGTAGTACGGCGCCTGCGCGGCGATCAGGTACTGATGGTTGAGGAACGAACCGCCGAACGCGCCCATGAAGAAGTTGTCGCACAGCGTGTAGTCGCGTGCCAGGCTCCACAGCCGCAGCGTGGCCGGCGCATCGGCGTAGTGGCCCATCACCAGGCCGCCGGCGTCGCTCCATGCGGCGAAGCCGTCGTTGCGGCCGCCGTTGATCTGCATCTGATTCTCGTAGAAGCGATGCACCAGGTCGCGGGTCACGATGCCGTGCGGCAGCAGCTGGCCGTCCGGCGTGCGCAGCGCGAACGGCGCATTGGGCAGCGGCCCGATCGCGTCCTCGCCGATCTTGTAGCGGCGATGCGCCACCACCTGTTCGTCCGGCGCCAGTCCGCCCCAGATCGGCGGCAGGATGTCGAGCACGCTGCCGTCGCGGTCCACCTGCCGCGCCTGCGCCGGCGTCACCTTGGACAGCGGCTGCTGCAGCCCGGGGAACTCGGGGAACAGATTGTTGAAGCTGCGGTTCTCGGCGTAGATCACCACCACGTGCTCGATCTTCTGCCGCAGCT
>NZ_NQYT01000067.1:0-50755 GCF_009192935.1 Xanthomonas sp. LMG 12461 | reverse complement strand
CCACAGCCCCTGCCCCCACCGCCAACGCCACCGCCCGCACCCCGTCCATCGCCGAGGCGCAGGCGGAGATCGGCGCACGCCTCGAACGCCTGCCGATCACCCGCAAGGTGTGGTGGGCACGCAACATCGTCGGCGCCGCCACGTTCTTCGACGGCTACACGGTGATCGCCATCGCCTACGCGATGCCGGTGCTGACCAAGGAATGGCAGCTGTCGCCGGCGCAGATCGGCACGATCCTGTCGGCCGGCTACCTGGGCCAACTGCTGGGCTCGGTGTTCTTCGGCTGGCTGGCCGAGCGCATCGGCCGGCTGCACGTGCTGCTGTTCACCATCCTGCTGTTCGTGTCGATGGACGTGGCCTGCCTGTTCGCCGGCAGCGCCGCGGCGATGATCGCGTTCCGCTTCGTCCAGGGCATCGGCACCGGCGGCGAGGTACCGGTGGCCAGCGCCTACATCAACGAACTCATCGGTTCGAAGAAGCGCGGCCGCTTCTTCCTGCTGTACGAGGTGATGTTCCTGCTCGGCCTGGTCGCCGCTGGCGGCATCGGCTACTTCCTGGTGCCGGCCTACGGCTGGAAAGCGATGTTCATGGTCGGGCTGATCCCGGCGGCGATCATGATTCCGCTGCGTTTCTTCATGTTCGAATCGCCGCGCTGGCTGGCCTCCAAGGGCCGCTACGCCAAGGCCGACGCGATCGTGGCCGAACTGGAGCGCAGCGCCGAGCGCCGCCATGGCCCGTTGCCGGCGCCGGTGTTCGACCGCAGCGCGCTGCCCAAGGCGCAGCGCTCGGACTGGCGCGAGCTGTTCGGCAGCGTCTATCGCAAGCGCACGCTGGTGATCTGGAGCCTGTGGTTCTGCTCCTACCTGGTGGCCAACGGCATCATCACCTGGCTGCCGACGCTGTACCGCACGCACTTCGGGCTGTCGCTGCAGCAGAGCATCGCCTATGGCTTCTTCACCTCGCTGGCCGGTGTCGCCGCCGCGGTGGTGTGCGCGCTGTCGATCGACAAGGTCGGGCGCAAGCGCTGGTACGGGCTGGCGTTCGCCGCCGGCGGGCTGCCGCTGCTGGCGCTGGCGGCGCTCGGCGGCACCTCGGCGCCGCAGGTGCTGGTGTTCGCGGCGCTCGGCTACGCCGCGGTGCAGACCATCACCTTCTCGCTGTACCTGTATTCGGCCGAGCTCTACCCCACCCGCATCCGCGCCATCGGCACCGGACTGGGCAGCGCCTGGCTGCGCCTGGGCTCGGCCTGCGGGCCGCTGCTGGTCGGCGCGGTCATCGCCGGACTCGGCATCCGCTACGTGTTCGCCGCCTTCGCTGCCGTGCTGCTGGCCGGCGCCGTCGTGACCTGGCGCTTCGCCCTGGAAACCAAGGGCAAATCGCTGGAGCAGCTGTCGCCCTGAGCGTATCGCCGGCACTGCCGCTGGCGCATCGCACAACACCTCCGCACCACCCCCGTCGGACCCCGCGTTCGATTCCATCCCCCGTTGATCCAAAGAAGAGGAAATGAGCATGAGCACCATCGACCTGAAAGGCCTGGTCCCCGCCCCGGTCACCCCGTTCACCCGCGACGGCGCCGTCGACTATCCCGCGATCAAGCGCATCGGCGCCTGGCTCGGCGGCATCGACGGGGTCAAGGGCCTGACCGTGCTCGGCCACGCCGGCGAAGGCACGTTCCTGGAGCGCGACGAACAGGCCAAGGTGATCACCGCCTTCCGCGACGCCGTCGACGGCCGCATCCCGATCATCGCCGGCATCACCCTGGAAGGCACCCGCGTCGCCGCCGACGAAGCCAAGCGCGCGGTCGCCGCCGGCGCCTCCGCCGGCCTGATCTATCCGTCGCACGGCTGGCTGCGCTTCGGCTACCAGAAGGGCGCGCCGCAGGACCGCTACAAGGCCATCCACGAGGCCAGCGGGCTGCCGATGATCCTGTTCCAGTACCCGGACGCGACCAAGGCCACCTACGACCTGGAGACGTTGCTGGAGATCGCCGCGCTGCCGGGCGTGGTCGCGATGAAGAACGGCGTGCGCAACATGAAGCGCTGGGACACCGAGATCCCGGTGTTCCGCAAGGAGCGCCCGCACGTGCCGGTGCTGACCTGCCACGACGAGTATCTGCTGCACACCATGTTCGACGTGGATGGCGCGCTGGTGGGCTACGGCTGCATCGCCCCGGAGCCGCTGCTGGAGATGATCGCCGCGGGCAAGGCCAAGGACTATGCCAAGGCGCGCGCACTGCACGACCGCCTGCTGCCGGTGACCAAGAGCGTCTATCACCGCGGCTCGCACATGGAAGGCTCGGTGGCGCTGAAGTGGGCGCTGGTCGCGCGCGGCCTGCTCGACCACGCCACGGTGCGTTCGCCGCTGCTGCCGCTGGCCGAGGGCGCCGACAAGGAGATCGCCGCGGCGATGGCCGCCGCCGGCCTTGGCAAGGTGGGCTGACCCGCACGGGTTGCCTCCAGCTCGATGGGCCGCGCAGTTGCGCGGCCCATCCGCTGCGGCGATGGCGTGCGCCTCGGCGCCGCGCAACGCGCTCCGGTCTGCCCTCGCGTTTCTTTGCCGGTCCCCCCACAGGTCTGCACACAGGCGTGCCCTTCTCCGACGGACGCGACGCCGTGCTGCGGCTCCACGACCGGAAGGTGTCTTCCCTTCGCGCACTGCCGCGTCGCCGCGCACCCACCGCGCACGTCCGGCGAGTGCTTCGTCTCGTCCGTGGAGCGTCCCATGTCCCGTTCTCTTTCCTGCGTCTCGTTGCTGGCGGCGGCCGCCGCCCTGCCGGCCTGCGCCATTGCCGCCGACACCACGCAATGGCTCGACGACCACGGCATCGCGCCGCGCCTGGTCTGGTCCAACGACTATGCGCGCAATGTCGACGGCGGCCTGTCGCGCGGCGACCGCAATGCCGGCGGCGTGATCGCCGGCGCGGACCTGGATCTGCAACGCCTGTTCGGCATTTCCGGTGCCACGCTGCACGCCACCGGCGCCTGGTACTACGGCGACAGCCTCTCGCAGCGGCAGATCGGCAACGGCGTCAAGGTGCAGGGCTATTGGTACCCGCAGCAGCAGGCGCAACTGGCGCAACTGACCTGGGAGCAGACCTTCGCCGACGGGCGCTGGCAACTGGTCGCCGGGCGCATGAACACCACCTGGCAATTCGCGCGCAGCCGCTACGGCTGCCGCTTCGTCAGCGCCTCGGACTGCCCGTTCCAGCTGAGCCAGGCCGATGGCGGCTTCGTCGGCTTTCCCTACGTGAACTGGGGCGCGAAGCTGCGCTACAAGCCCGAGGCCACCTATGTCTCGGTGGGTGCGTTCGAACTGAACCCGCAGCGCAAGAACAACCACGGCCTGGACTGGAGCACCGCCGACAGCACCGGCGTGCTGGGCACGCTCGAGGTCGGCTACGAACCCGATCCCGCACTGGGCAAGGGCGCACCGCGCTACCTCGCCGGCCTCTGGTACAACTCGGCCGACTACAGCGACCTGCGCTACAACCAGGCCGGGGGCTTGCGCGGGCTGGTCGGCGGCCCCGCGCGCCTGTACGACGGCGGGCGCTGGGGCGCCTACGCGCTCGGCGAACGCGCGCTGTACCGGCCGCAGGGCATGGCGAGCAAGCGCATGCTGGTCGCCTTCGGCAACATCGCCGCACCGTTCGACAAGCACCAGGTCTACGACCTGCAGGTCACCGCCGGCCTGTACTACAGCGGCCCGTTCGCGGCACGGCCCGGCGACGGCATGGGCGCGATCGCGCACTACTACCGCTTCAGTGCGGACCAGCAGGGCTACATGAACGACCTGCTGCGCAAGCGCGGCGCGGCCGCGGACATCGCGCGCAACGAACTCATGTTCGAACTCAACTACAGCTATCGCATCGCGCAGACGCCGCTGTTCCTGGTGCCGAACGTGCAGTACATCGTCCATCCCGACATCCTGGGCAATCCCGCGGCGCGCCGTGCGCCCGACGATGCGCTGGCGATCGGCTTGCGGGTGATGCTCAACATGGGTGGGCTGGGCACGCCGAAATGACACCGCGCGTGGCACGGGCCGGGACCGGTATCGCGGCAGCCGAGGCAGGCGCGCACGCACGCTTGCGCCGCTGCGGGTAACCTCCCCTTTCCCCATGCATCGCCTGGATCGCGCCTCAATGGCCAACCCCTACTACCGTGGCCCCGTCAGCGACCATTTCGATGGCGTGCGCTTCTTCAACCCCGGCCAGCCCACGATCGACAATGCGCTGAGCAAGGTCCTGCGCTGGAAGGCCGCCATGGGCGCGGTGCGCTGGCCTGCGCAGGTCCCGGTGACGCCGGCCATGCCTGCACCGCGGCACGACGGCCTGCGCATCACCATGGTCGGCCACGCCACGCTGTTGATCCAGGCCGGCGGCCTCAACCTGCTCACCGACCCGGTGTGGTCGCAGCGCGCCAGCCCTTCGCAGATCGCAGGGCCCAAGCGGGTAACGGCACCGGGCATCCGCTTCGCAGACCTGCCGCCCATCGATGCGGTGCTGCTGAGCCACAACCACTACGACCACTTCGACCTGGCGACCTTGCGCACGCTGCACGACGCGCACCAGCCGCTGTTCGTGATGCCGCTGGGCAACGACGTCCTGCTGCGCAAGCGCGTGCCCGATGCGCGCATCGCCACCGGCGACTGGCACGACCGGCTGCCGATCGGCGACACCGCGACGGCGACGCTGACCCGCGCCAACCATTGGTCCAGCCGCGGCATCGCCGACCGCAGGATGGCACTGTGGTCCGGCTTCTTCGTCGAGACCGCGCGGGGATCGGTGTGGTTCGCGGGAGACACCGGCTACGGCGATGGCGCCATCTTCCGCGAGATCCGCGACCGACACGGCGCGCCCGACGTGGCGTTGATCCCGATCGGCGCCTACGCGCCGCGCTGGTTCATGGCGCCACAGCACATCGACCCCACCGAAGCGGTGCGGATCTTCCGCGACACCGGCGCGCGGCGCGCGCTCGGCATCCACTGGGGCACCTTCCAGCTCACCGACGAAGGGCGTGATGAGCCGCGCGAAGCGCTGGCCGCCGCACTGCACCTGGCCGGCATCGCCGCAACGGACTTCGTCGCCGCCGAGCCGGGGCAGGCGTTCGACTTCGCCGATTTGGCGCCTTGACGTGCGCAGAAGTGAAGCCTGCGGGCGACAATGGACGCTGCTTCTTAAGGCCGGTTGCCTGAGTTTCCCCCGCAGGAGCGTTCCGTCGTCACGACGCGGCGAACCGCCGCGGTCGCGCAATTCGCCCTCGCGACGCAGAGAGCGCAGGTGCAGACGGCTACACTCGCGCTCCCGCCCACCAGGACACCGTCATGCGCGACCTCAGCCCACTGCCTTCCATCGCCCTCGGCCGCTACCGCCACTTCAAGGGCGGCGAATACGAGGTGCTGGGCATGGTCCGCAGCAGCGAAACGCTGGAACCGCTGGTGCTGTACCGGCCGCTGTACGGCGAAGGCACGCTGTGGGTGCGGCCGTATCCGATGTTCGTCGAGCAGGTGGAGATCGATGGCGTACGCCGCCCGCGCTTCGCGCCGATCGACGCGGACGCCTGAGCACGGCGCAGGCGACCGCGCCCGACGCGAGACGCTAGCGCTTGGCCGCGCTGTCCACGTCGCTCTTGGTCGCGGCGTGATCCTGTGCCGGGCGGTTGCGGTTCTTCTTGGCGCGCGTGACCAGATACAGCATCGCGGCGATGAGCAGGACGAACAGTCCGGCGACCCAGGGCATCAGCGTGGTGTCCATTCGACACTCCAATTCGGTTGCACAGCGGTCACCAGACCACACCCGCAGTGAAGGCCTTGGCTAGTGCGACGGTGAGGTCGGCGTCGTGCCGGTGCATCGCATGCGCACGATGGGCGGTTCCGTCGCGCAGTCCTGAGCCGCCGCGACGGCGCCCTTTACGACGGCCTTCGCGACAGGCACCAGCATCATTTGGGTTTGCGACCAGGCGCATTCCGCACGCCGCCGCGATCGCGCTGTCGATGCCTGAGAGGCCCTGGCCGAGACGTTCGCAGGACGGGCAAGCCACTCGAATCTCAGGCCTTCGGAGCGCACCGGCCGCCGTGCCGGCCAAGCCGCCCAGCGCACGCCGAACCGACCGGGACACATTGACATACGCACTGTACGCAAATAACGTACGCCACGTATGTGAATGAAGGCCCGCCCATGCACCAACGCCGCAGCCGCCGCGAGATGATCGAGACAACCCGCGCCAGCCTGCTGGCTGCGGCGCGGCAGGCGTTCGCCACGCACGGCTTCGCGCACACCTCGATGGACGTGTTGACCGCCGAGGCCGGTCTTACCCGTGGCGCGCTGTATCACCACTTCGGCAGCAAGGACGGCCTGCTGATCGCGGTCATCGAGCAGATCGAGGCCGAGGTGGGCCTGCGCCTGCAGGCGGTGTCCGACGCCGCGCCCACGCCGTGGGACGGTTTCCGCCGCCGCTGCCGCACCTACCTGGAACTGGCGCTGGAACCGGAGATCCGCCGGATCATCCTGCAGGACGCGCGCGCCGTGTTCGGCGACGTGCCGCCGGCGGCGCAGTCGGTGGGCATCGCCGCGCTGCAGGCGGCGCTGGAAGCCCTGATCGCCGCCGGCACGGTGGCGCCGCTGCATGCCGGGGTGATGGCACGCATGCTCTACGGCGCGATCACCGAGGCGGCGTTCTGGATCGCCGAGCCGGACGCCGACCTGCACGCACGGCTGGCCGACGCACTGGACGCCCTGGACCGGCTGCTCGACAGCCTGCGCACGCCCTGATTCCGCAGCACTCCCGCCTCGCCACTCGACCAGGATCACGCACATGCACTGGCGCAATACCGAACAGCGCTTCGGCGCCCTCGCCAAGCTGTTCCACTGGACCACCGCCGCCGCCTTCATCGGCGCCTATGCGGTGGTGTACTACGTCATCTGGTTCATGGACGACACGTCGGACGCCTCGCTGCCGGTGCTCAACCTGCACTGGGTGCTGGGCCTGCTGGTCGGGTTCCTGGTGCTGCCGCGGCTGTTGTGGCGCTGGCTGGACGTGCAACCGGACGATCCGCCGGGCTCGGCGCTGGAACACCGGCTCGCGCATCTGGCGCATTGGGGCCTGTACGCGCTGCTGATCGTGATGCCGCTGACCGGCTACATCGGCACCGGCGCGCCGACCGACCTCGGCCTGTTCCGCATTCCCGGCTTCAACGAGACCGCGCTGTTCGCCTGGATCAGCCGCACCTGGCACCTGAGCTGGGAGGCGTTTGAAGCGCCGATCGACGTGGTGCACCACTTCATCGGCAAATGGATCGCATGGGTCGTCGTACTGCTGCACGTGGCCGCCGCGCTGTTCCATCACTGGGTCCGGCGCGACGAGGTGCTGACCCGCATGCTGCCGGGGCGTGCACCGCGCGTGCGCAGCGACGCGACCTCCGCCTGAGCCAACGCGCCTCTAGCGCGACGCCGGCACCTGCGCTGTGCGCGTCGCGGCCTCCACTGGCGCCAGCGGCCAGCGCACTTCGAATCGTGTCCCGCTGCAGGCCGGCAGGCACAGCGCATCGCCGCCATGCGCCACGGCAATGGCCTTGACCACCGCCAGGCCCAGGCCGCTGCCGCCGCTCTTGCGCGAACGCGACGGATCGCCGCGGCGGAACGCATCGAACACCCGCGCGGCGATCTCGGGCGCGATGCCGGGGCCGGTGTCTTCCACGAACAGCACGCATTGGCCCGCGTCCGCCTGCACGCCCACCCGCAGCGGGCCCGGCTCGGCATAGTGCTGCGCGTTTTCGAGCAAGGCCATCAGCGCCTGGCGGATGCGCACCGCATCGCACAGCACCGGCGTGCGCAGCGCCAGCACGGGTTCCAGCACCAGCCCGCGCGCGTCCAGGCTGGCGCCGAAGGCATGCAGCACGGCCTCCACTTCCCGCGCCAGGTCGGCCGGCGCCGGCTGCAACTCCAGGTGCCCGCTGTCGGTGAGGCTGAGCACGCGCAGGTCCTCGATCAGCCGGTTCAGGCCTTCCACCTGCCGCAGCAGGCTCTCGAACGCCGCCACGTCCGGCGCGAACACGCCCTCGGCCAGGCCCTGCAGTCGCCCGCGCAGGATCGTCACCGGCGTGCGCAGTTCGTGGGCGACGGCGGCATTCCAGAATGCGCGCTCGCGGGTCATCGCCTGCAGGCGGTCGGCCATGGCGTTGAAGTCGCGCACCAGCTGCGCGGTCTCGCCCAGCGCATGCGCATCCATGCTCGCGCGTGCGTGCAAGTTGCCCTGGGCGACTTCGCGCAGGCTGTGCGCCACCGAGTTCAACGGGGTGAGGATGCGCCGCGACAGCCGCACCGCCACCGCCACCGCGATCGCCACGGCCAGTGCGGCGGTGGCGCCGATCCACATCATCTCCACCCGCGACGGCACCCAGGTGTCGGAGATGCTGTTGGGCTGGTAGGCCGCCGCCAGCGCGTAGAACACGTAGGAGCCGACCACCGACAGCAGGATGATCCACAGCGCCAGCGCGCCCAGCGACAGGATGACCTGGCGGCGCAGCCCGGGGGCGCGATTCATGCGCCGGATCCGAACCGGTAGCCGACGCCGCGCACGCTGGCCGGCGTGCCCTGCACGCCCAGCGCCTCCAGCTTCTTGCGCAGCTTGCTGATGTGGCTGTCGATGGTGCGCTCCTGGGTGTCGCCTTCCGGCAGGCAGGCGTCGAGCAGTTCGGCGCGGCTGAACACCCGCTTCGGCGCGCGCATCAGCCGCACCAGCAGCTTGAACTCGGTGAGCGTGAGGTCCAGCGTGTGCCGCTGCTCGCCCACGCGCACGCTGGCCTCGTGCTGGTCGAGATCGACATGGAAGGCGCCCACGCGCAGGCTGCGCGCCTCCTCGGCGCCGTTGCCGCGGATGCGCCGCAGCACCGCCTGCACCCGCGCCACCACCTCGGCCGGGTTGAACGGCTTGACCACGTAGTCGTCGGCGCCCAGGCGCAGGCCCATCAGCTTGTCGATGTCCTGGTCCAGCGCGGTGAGCATGATCACCGGAGTCTCGCCGCGGTGGCGCAGTTCGGCCAGCACCTTCCAGCCATCCGCCGCCGGCAGCTGCACGTCCAGCAGGATCAGATCCGGATCCAGCGCCAGGTGCAGGTCCAGCGCGGCGCGGCCATCGGCGGCGTGGGCGCTGCGCAGCCCGCTGCGCGCCAGGTAGGCGCTGAGGATCTCGGCGATCTCGCTCTCGTCTTCGGCGATCAGGACCAGCGGCGCGGACGCGGGCACGGCGGCGCCCGGAGAGGAAACGGACATGGAGGCAGCGAAGGCGCATCGGCCCGGACGGGCGGATCTCCATCATATCTCCACATCGCATCGAACGCCGCGCAACCCGCGGCCGCGACCATGCGCGGCTTTGGCGTCCGCCGCATCCGCGGCGGCAGCGACGAGGCACGAGGCATGGGCATGCGGCAACAGGTACGGACTCTGGGACTCGGCGGCGCGCTGGCGTTGGCCCTGGCGGGCTGCGGCGGCGGCGCGCAGCCGCAAGCGGTGGCCGCGCCGGTACAGGTCACCGCGGTGACCCTGCACCCTGCGCCGATGACGGTGAGCGTGGACCTGCCCGGCCGCGTGGCCGCGCTGCGCAGCGCACAGATCCGCCCACAGGTCGGCGGCATCGTGCAGCGTCGCTTCTTCGAGCAGGGCGCCGATGTGCGGCGCGGCGATGCGCTGTTCCAGATCAACCCGGCACCGTTCAAGGCCGACATGGACACCGCCGCAGCCGCACTGCACCGTGCCGAGGCCGCGCAGGTACTGGCCGACGTGCAGCATGCCCGGCTACAGCGGCTGGTCGAATCCGGCATGGTCAGCCGGCAGATGTACGACGACGCCGCCTCGCAGCGCAGCCAGGCCGCCGCGGCGGTCGCCGAGGCCAAGGCGACGCTGTCGCGGCGGCGCCTGGACCTGGCCTTCGCCACCGTCGACGCACCGATCGACGGCCGCATCGACCAGGCACTGCTCACCGAGGGTGCGCTGGTCTCGCCCAGCGACAGCGCGCCGATGGCGGTGATCCAGCAGATCGACCAGGTCTACGTCGACGTGCGCCAGTCCGCCAGCGACCTGGACCCGCTGGATCCGGCCGCGCGCGCGCAGGCCACCGGCGACGACGGCCTGCCGGCGCAGATCCTCGACCGCAGCGGCACGCCCTCGGGACTGAGCGGGCGCGTGCTGTTCTCCGGCATCACCGTCGATGCCGGCACCGGCGATGTGCTGCTGCGCATCCTCGTCGACAACCCGCAGCGGCGCCTGTTGCCCGGCATGTACGTGCGGGCGCGGGTGCCGCGCGCCCACTACGCGCAGGCGCTGCGCGTGCCGCAGCAGGCGGTCACCCATGTCGGCAAGCGCGCGCAGGTGTGGGTGCTGGACGCCAATGCTCAGGCGCACAGCGCGACGGTGCAGCTGGGCGAACTGGTGCAGGGGCACTACCGTGTCGTCGCCGGCCTGCAACCCGGGCAGCAGGTGGTGGTCGAAGGCATCGACCGGCTCAGCACCGGCGCCCGGGTGAAGGCGCGTGCGTGGCAGCCGCCGGTGGTCGCCACCGCCGCCGCGGACTGAACCGGGAACGCCGCCATGCCACAGTTCTTCATCGAACGCCCGGTCTTCGCCTGGGTGATCGCGCTGTTCATCGTGCTGTTCGGCACCCTGGCCATCGGCCAGCTGCCGGTGGCGCGCTATCCCTCGGTGGCGCCGCCCTCGGTGTCGCTGATCGCGTCCTACCCCGGCGCCACGCCGCAGACCCTCAACGACTCGGTGGTGAGCCTGGTCGAACGCGAGCTGTCGGGGGTCAAGAACCTGCTTTACTTCGAGTCCACGGTGGACACCTCGGGCAGCGCGCAGATCACCGCCACCTTCAAGCCCGGCACCAATGCGGAGCTGGCGCAGGTGGACGTGCAGAACCGCATCAAGGCGGTGGAGCCGCGCCTGCCGCAGGCGGTGCGGCAGAACGGCCTGCAGGTGGAATCGGCCGCGTCCGGCTTCCTGATGCTGGTCGGCCTGACCTCGCCGGACGGCCGCTACGACGAGGTGGCGCTCAACGACTACCTGGCCCGCAACATCGTGCAGGAACTGCGGCGCATCGACGGCGTCGGCCGTGTGCAGCTGTTCGGCGCCGAGCAGGCCATGCGCGTGTGGGTGGACCCGGACAAGCTCGTCGCCTACGGCATGACCATGACCGAACTGGCGCAGGCGATCGAACAGCAGAACGCGCAGATCGCGCCCGGCCGCCTCGGCGACGAGCCGACCGTGCGCGGACAACGCCTGACCGTGCCGCTGACCGTGGCCGGGCAACTGACCACGCCCGCGCAGTTCGCCGCCATCGTGCTGCGTGCCGACAGCGGCGGCGCGCGTGTGACCCTGGGCGACGTGGCGCGGGTGGAGCTGGGCGCACAGTCCTATGGCTTCTCCAACCGCGAGGACGGCGCTCCCGCCACCAGCGCGGCGATCCAGCTCTCGCCCGGCGCCAATGCGGTGCGCACCGCGCAGGCGGTGAAGGCACGGCTGGCGGAACTGGCCGCGAGCATGCCGACCGGCATGCGCTATTCGATCCCGTTCGACACCGCGCCGTTCGTGAAGCTCTCGATCAAGCAGGTGGTCAAGACCCTGCTCGAAGCGATGGTGCTGGTGTTCCTGGTGATGTACCTGTTTCTGCAGAACGTGCGCTACACGCTGATCCCGGCCATCGTCGCGCCGATCGCACTGCTGGGCACCTTCGCGGTGATGCTGCTGGCCGGTTTCTCGATCAACGTGCTGACGATGTTCGGCATGGTGCTGGCGATCGGCATCATCGTCGACGACGCCATCGTGGTGGTAGAGAACGTCGAGCGGATCATGGCCAGCGAAGGCCTGCCGCCGCGGCAGGCCACGACCAAGGCGATGCGCGAGATCACCGGCGCGGTGGTCGGCATCACCCTGGTGCTGACCGCGGTGTTCATCCCCATGGCCTTCGCCAGCGGCTCGGTGGGCGTGATCTACCAGCAGTTCACCCTGGCGATGGCGGTGTCGATCCTGTTCTCGGCGTTCCTGGCGCTGACCCTGACCCCGGCGCTGTGCGCCACCCTGCTGCGCCCGATCGCGCCCGGCCATCATGCCAAGCGCGGATTCTTCGGCGCGTTCAACCGCGGCTTCGAGCGCCTGACCGGCAGCTATGCCGCACGCGTGGCGCGGCTGCTGCAGCGCAGCGCGCGGGTGCTGGCGGTGTTCGCGGTCCTGTGCGTTGCGTTGGTCTTCGCCATGCGCGTGCTGCCCTCGGCGTTCCTGCCGGAAGAGGACCAGGGCTACTTCATGACCTCGATCCAGTTGCCCACCGATGCCACCAGCGAGCGCACGCTGGCGGTGGTCGAGGCGTTCGAGCGGCACGTCGCCACGCGCCCGGCGCTGGCCTCCAACCTGGTGATCCTGGGTTTCAGCTTCTCCGGCTCGGGCACCAACGCGGCCATGGCCTTCACCATGCTCAAGGACTGGGACCAGCGCGACGGCGCCACCTCCAGCGACGAAGCCGACCGCGTGCAGCAGGCCATGGCCGACCTGCCCGAGGGCACGGTGATGAGCCTGCTGCCGCCGGCCATCGACGAGCTCGGCACCTCTTCCGGCTTCACCCTGTACCTGCAGGACCGCGGCAACCGCGGCGAGGCCGCGCTGATGGCGGCGCAGGCGAAGCTGCTGCAACTGGCCGCGGGCAGCAAGGTGGTCAGCGGCGTGTATCAGGACGGGCTGCCGCCGGGCAAGAGCATCCGCCTGGAGATCGACCGCCAGCATGCCGAAGCCATGGGCCTGCCGTTCTCCGCGATCAGCAACACCCTGTCGGCGGCGATGGGCTCGCTGTACGTCAACGACTTCCCCAACGCCGGGCGCATGCAGCAGGTGATCCTGCAGGCCGACGCCGCGTCGCGCATGCAACTGGACGACGTGCTGGGCCTGCGCGTGCGCAGCACCGAGGGCGGCATGGTGCCGCTGCGCGAAGTGGTGACCGCCACCTGGACCGACGCGCCGCAGCAGCTGGCGCGCTTCCAGGGCTTCCCGGCCGTGCGCATCACCGGCGGCGCCGCGCCTGGCGTGTCCAGCGGCGCGGCCATGGCCGAGATGGAACGGCTGGCCGCGCAACTGCCGCCGGGCTTCGCCGTGGCCTGGACCGGGCAATCGCTGCAGGAGCGGCAGTCGGCCGCGCAAGCGCCGCTGCTGATGCTGCTGTCGGCACTGGTGGTGTTCCTGGTGCTGGCGGCGCTGTACGAGAGCTGGACGATCCCGCTGTCGGTGATGCTGGTGGTGCCGCTGGGCCTGCTCGGTGCGGTGGCCGCGGTGATGCTGCGCGGCCTGCCCAACGACGTGTTCTTCAAGGTCGGCCTGATCACCATCATCGGCCTGTCGGCGAAGAACGCCATCCTCATCGTCGAGTTCGCCCGGCAACTGCACCGCGACGGCCAGGGCCTGCTCGAGGCGGCGACCAACGCCGCGCGCCTGCGCCTGCGCCCGATCCTGATGACCTCGCTGGCCTTCGCCCTGGGCGTGGTGCCGCTGATGCTGGCCAGCGGCGCCAGCGCCGAGACCCAGCACGCCATCGGCACCGGTGTGTTCGGCGGCATGGTCAGCGGCACCGTGCTGGCGATCTTCTTCGTGCCGGCATTCTTCGTCTGCGTGGTGGGGCTGCAGGAGCGGGTGGCGCGCTGGCGTGCGCGACGCGGCGGGGGTGCGTCTGCCGAGAACTAGATCGGCGCTGCCGCTGCCGTTGTGGCCGTCAACTGTCGTGCAGCCGGGCCGCGCGACGTGGTGTGCTTTTCCGATGGCGCAATGCGTCGGGACTGAAGTCCCTCCCACAGTGCACACGACTGGCTCGCCGCAAGCGCCTGCGGGAGCGGCTTCAGCCGCGACGAGGCATCACTGGGAATGCCTGTCGCGGCTGAAGCCGCTCCCACGAAAAAGAATCGCTGCCGTCGATCGGCACTGAGCAGCACCTCTTCTCCTGGCCTCGCCCGATCTCAGGAGGTGAGACGCCGCTGCCGCATGCTTGCGCGCCCCCCGCTGCTGCCCTGGCGCCCCTTGCTGCAGGACAGCCAGGTGCGCACATGCGCTGACGTCGGCAGCACCTCGCCGGCCTTTCTGGGCCAGGCCGCGGACAGCACCACCGCACACGCGGCGCCTGTCAGTGCGGGCAAGCGACAGGCGCCACCACGGGGATCTCTCCATCGATGGATCGCACCATGTTCAAGGCACGAATCGGCGACCTGTTCGCCAGCCACGCCCACGTCCACGCGAATGCGGTCAATTGCGCCGGCATCATGGGCAAGGGCATCGCGCAGGCGTTCAAGCGGCGCTACCCGGCGATGTTCGAGGACTATGCCGTGCGCTGCCGGGAAGGCCGCGTGCGTATCGGCGAGCCCTATCTGTACGACGACGCCAGCGGCATCCGCATTCTCAACTTCCCGACCAAGCGCCATTGGCGCTCGCCGTCGCGGCTGGAGGACATCGCGGCAGGGCTGGACCACCTCGCCGCGCATCTGCGCGAATGGGGCGTGCGCAGTCTTGCCCTGCCGCCGCTCGGCTGCGGCAACGGCGGCCTGGCCTGGGAGGAGGTCGGCCCGTTGATCTACCGCACGCTGGCGCATCTGCCGGTCGACATCGAGGTCTATGCGCCGTACGGCACGCCGCTGGCGCAACTCGAAACCGCCTTCCTGACGAGGCCGGCAAACGCCTCGGCCGAGGGCGCCGGCAAACGCACGGCGACCCAGCCGGGCTGGATCGCGATCATGGAAGTGCTGCGGCGGCTGCAGGCCCGGCCGGAGGCGCGGCCGATCGGGCGCACGCTGTTCCAGACGCTCTGCTGGGCCGTGACCGAACTGGGCGTGCCGACCGGGCTGACGTTCGGCACTGCCGGCCGCGGCCCGCGCCAGGGCGACGTCCGGCCGATCCTGACCGACCTGGCCAACCGCAACTGGCTGCAGGAGCAGCCGCAGGGGCGGACCATGGCGCTGCGCGCCTCGCCGCAGTACGACAAGGAGCATGCGCGGTTCGCCGCGGCGTATGCGCCCTACGACACCGAGATCGCGAAGGCCGTGGACCTGTTCGCACAGATCAGGAACATCGACCAGGCCGAGGACATCATGACGGTGTTCCAGGCCGCGCGCCGGCTGCAGGTGGCGCATTCCGGGCAACGGCACGATGCACAGCAGCTCATTGCCCATCTGCGGGATGCAAACGCGATTGCGGCGCTGGAAGAACAGCGGCGTACTGCGACAACGACAATCGAGACGCTACTGGCGCTGGATTGGATTCGCTTACACTGAGCGCGGCGCTGCCAGGCGCGCCGACACGCATTCAATCCAGCGCGAATCGCGGTAAGGTGGCACCGCATCGCGGCGACTATGGGTCGACAACCGGCACCCTCGATCGTCCTGACAGACACGGCCGAGTCGTTGGTGGCGTGCCACATCCACCGCCATGCGCACTCGCCATTCAAGCCAGCGGTGACCAGCGCACCTTCCCAGCCCCCGCACGGTGGCAATGGCGGCGCGGTAGACTCACGGCCTTTCTCGCGAAGCCATCACACCGTGCTGCTGTCCCTCTCCACCACCACCCAGCCCGCCACCGATCTCGGCTACCTGCTGGTCAAGCACCCCGAGCGTGCCCACGAGGTCGACCTGCCGTTCGGTACCGCCCGGGTGTTCTACCCACAGGCCGACCACACCCGTTGCACCGCAGTGCTGATGCTGGACATCGATCCGGTGGGGCTGGTGCGCGGTCGCGGCGAAGCCGAAGGCAGCCTGTCGCAGTACGTCAACGACCGGCCGTACGTTGCCAGTTCCTTCCTCTCGGTAGCGCTCAAGCGCCTGTTCGGCACCGCCATGGCCGGCACCAGCAAGAGTCGCCAGGCGTTGGCGGACACGCCCATTGCGCTGGAAGCGGAGATTCCGGTGCTGCGGTGTCGCGGCGGCGAGCAACTGCTGCAGGCCTGGTTCGAACCGCTTGGCTACACCGTAACGGTCGAGCGCCTGCCGCTGGATCCGCGCTTTCCCGAGTGGGGCGACAGTCCGTATGTGCGCCTGCAGCTCGCCGGAACCGTCCGCCTGCAGGATCTGCTGACCCACCTGTATGTGCTGCTGCCGGCCATCGACGGCGACAAGCACTACTACGTCGGCCACGACGAAATCGAGAAGCTGCTCGACAAGGGCGGCACCTGGCTGTCCGCGCACCCGCAACGTGAGGCGATCGTCGGCCGCTACCTGCGCCGCCACAAGCCGTTGGTGCGTGCGGCGCTGGCGCGCCTGCTGGACGATGAAGAGGAGGCGATCGACGCCCAGGAAGAGCGCAAGGAAGCGGCCGAGGACGCGATCGAACGTCCGCTCAGCCTCAACGACCAACGCATGCAGACCGTGGTCGAGACGCTGCGCACCCTGGGCGCGCGGCGCGTGGTCGACCTGGGCTGCGGCGAAGGGCGCCTGCTTGGCCTGCTGCTCAAGGAGCCACAGATCGAGCACCTGCTCGGCATCGACGTGTCGCTGCGCTCGCTGGATCATGCTGCCGATCGGCTGCACCTCGAACGGCTGCCGCCGCTGCAGCGTCAACGCATCACCCTGGCCCACGGCGCGCTGACCTACCGCGATCGCCGTATCGAAGGCTTCGATGCGGCCTGCGCGATCGAGGTGATCGAACACATGGACGCGCCGCGCCTGCCGGCGTTCGAGCGCGCCCTGTTCGGTTTCGGCAGGCCGCCTGCAGTGGTGATCACCACGCCGAACAGCGAGTACAACGTGCGCTTCCCGACCCTGCCGGCCGGGCGTTTCCGCCACCCCGACCACCGCTTCGAGTGGACGCGCGCGGAATTCCGCGCCTGGGCCGATGGCGTGGCGCAGCGCAACGGCTACAGCGTGCGCCATGCCCCCATCGGCCCGGACGATCCGGAGGTCGGCCCGCCGACCCAGATGGCGGTGTTTACCCGCGACATGGCCTGACCTTTTCGGCATCCTCATGACGATACGCATTCCCAAGCTCAGCCTGGTCGCCCTGATCGGCCCGTCAGGCAGCGGCAAGTCCACCTTCGCCCGCACCCACTTCCTGCCGACCGAGGTGATCTCCTCCGATGCCTGCCGCGGCCTGGTCGCCGACGACGAGAACGACCAGACCGCCACCGGCGACGCCTTCGAGGTGCTCTACTTCATCGCGCGCAAGCGCCTGGCCGCCGGCCGCCTGACCGTCGTCGACGCGACCAACGTGCGCCCGGAAGACCGCAAGCGCCTGGTCGAACTGGCGCGCGAGTTCCATGTCCTGCCCTGCGCCATCGTGTTCGACCTGCCCGAGCGCGTATGCCAGGACCGCAACAGTGCGCGTGCGGACCGCAACTTCGGCCCGCACGTCATCCGCAACCAGCAACAGGCGCTGCGCAAGGGCCTGCGCGGCCTGGAACGCGAGGGCTTCCGCCACGTCAGCGTGCTGCGCTCGGTGGAGGACGTGGCGGCCGCCACGATCGAACGTATCAAGGTCTGGAACGACCGCCGCGAGGAGCACGGGCCGTTCGATCTGATCGGCGACGTGCACGGCTGCCGCGACGAACTGGTCGCCCTGCTCGGCCGCCTGGGCTACACCGTCGGCGGCACCCGCGAGGCACCCGAGGTCGCCGCGCCGGAAGGACGCAAGGCGGTCTTCGTCGGCGACCTGGTCGACCGCGGCCCGGATTCGCCCGGCGTGCTGCGCCTGGTCATGCACATGGTCGGCAACGGCACCGCGTTGTGCGTGCCGGGCAATCACGACGTGAAGCTGCAGCGCAAGCTCGCCGGACGCGACGTGCGCATCAGCCACGGCCTGGCCGAGACGCTGGAGCAACTGCAGGCCGAGCCTGAGGAGTTCAGCCGCGAGGTCGCCGCCTTCATCGACAAGCTGGTCAGCCACTATGTGCTCGACGACGGCAAGCTGGTGGTCGCCCACGCCGGTCTCAAGCAGGAGCTGCAGGGCCGCACCTCGCAACGCGTGCGCGAGTTCGCGCTGTACGGCGAGACCACCGGCGAGATCGATGCGTTCGGCCTGCCGGTCCGTTCCGACTGGGCCCGCGACTATCGCGGCCCGGCGATGGTGGTGTACGGCCATACGCCGACGCCGGAGCCGGAATGGGTCAACCGCACCATCTGTCTCGATACCGGCTGCGTGTTCGGCGGCAAGCTCACCGCGCTGCGCTATCCGGAGAAGGAACTGGTGTCGGTCGCGGCCGCGCGCGAGTACTACGCGCCGGTCAAGCCGCTGCTTCCGGCCGAGGACACGAGCGGCGCGGCCACCTCGCCGCGCGAGGCCTTGCTGCTCGACCTGGACGATGTGGCCGGCAAGCGCGTGATCGACACCCGCGCCTTCCGCAGCGTCACCATCCGCGAGGAGAATAGCATCGCCGCGCTGGAGGTGATGAGCCGCTTCGCCATCGATCCGCGCTGGCTGGTGTACCTGCCGCCGACCATGGCGCCGCCGGAGACCGCCAAGTCCGGCGACCTGCTCGAACGCCCGCAGGAAGCGCTCGACTTCTATCGCCAGGAAGGCATCGCCACGCTGGTGTGCGAAGAGAAGCACATGGGCTCGCGTGCGGTCGTCGTGCTGTGCCGCGATGCCGGTGTCGCGCAGCGACGTTTCGGCATCGGCGACGATGGCCGTGGCGTCGTCTACACCCGCACCGGTCGCCGCTTCTTCGGCGAGCGCGAACTGGAAAACGCCCTGCTCGATCGCCTCGACGCGGCATTGCAGCGTGCAGGCCTATGGGAGGAACTGAATACCGACTGGATCGTGCTCGATGCGGAATTGCTGCCGTGGTCGGCCAAGGCCCAGGACCTGCTGCGCGAGCAGTACGCGCCGACCGGCGCCGCCGCCACAGCGGCGCTTGCCACCGCCCGCACCTGGCTGGACGCGGCCGCCGCGCGTGGCCTCGACGTGCAGTCCTGGCAGCAGCAGGCGCAGGCGCGCCACAGCGACGCCAGCCGCTTCGTCGACGCCTATCGCCGCTACTGCTGGGCAGTGAACGGCCTGGAGGACCTGAAGATCGCGCCGTTCCACGTGCTGGCCTGCGAAGGCGTGGTCGGCCTGGAGCGCGACCACCGTTGGCACCTGGACATCGCCCGTCGCCTGGCCGACGTCGAACCGCTGGTGCGGCTGACCCGGCACGTATTCGTCGATCTGGCCGACCAGGCCAGCGTGGCCGACGCCATCGCTTGGTGGGAGGCGCTGACCGCACAGGGCGGCGAAGGCATGGTCATCAAGCCGGTCGAAGGCCTGGCGCGCAGCAAGCGCGGGCTGGTACAACCGGCGATCAAGTGCCGCGGCCGCGAGTATCTGCGCATCATCTACGGACCCGAATACACCGAACCACAGAACCTCGATCGGCTACGCCAGCGTGGCCTGCGCACCAAGCAGTCGCTCGCCATCCGCGAGTTCGCGCTGGGCCTGGAAGCATTGCAGCGTTTCGTCGCGCAGGAACCGCTCTATCGCGTGCACGAATGCGTGTTCGGCGTGCTGGCGCTGGAAAGCGAGCCGGTGGACGTACGGCTGTAACCTCCCATGTCCGTGCTGTTCCGCCATCCAGCCACGCGCCCGGGCGATCCACATACCGCACCGCGCCCAGGCGGCATCGCGTACAGACGACGCCACCCACATACCGGTGGGCGGCGTCGTGCGACCGGTCAGAAGCGCACACGCCAGACGCTGTTGCCGACATCGTCGGCGATCAGCAGCGCGCCGTCCTTGTCCTGCGCCAGGCCGACCGGGGCGCCGTATAGCTGCGACTCGTCCTGCGAGTGGAAGCCGCTGACCACGGTCTGCGGTGGGCCGACCGGCCGGCCCTGCTGGAACGGCACGTAGACCACTTGATAGCCGCTAAGCGGCGAACGGTTCCAGCTGCCGTGCTCGGCCACGAACGCACCCTCGCGGTACTTGGCGGGCAGCGCATCGCCGCGGGAGAACCACAGGCCTAGCGCGGCCACATGCGAGCCCAACGCGTAGTCCGGCTTGATCGCCTTGGCCACCAGGTCCGGGCGCTGGTCCTTGACCCGCACATCCACGTTCTGCCCGTAGTAGCTGTACGGCCAGCCGTAGAAGCCGCCGTCCTGCACCGAGGTCAGGTAGTCGGGCACCAGGTCGGCGCCGATCTCGTCGCGCTCGTTGGCGATCGCCCACAGCTTGCCGGTGCGCGGCTCCCACTGCAGTCCGGTCGGATTGCGGATGCCCGAGGCGAAGATGCGGCTGCTGGCCGAGGCCACGTCCACTTCCAGGACGGCCGCGCGGCGGTACTCCACGTCCAGCCCGTTCTCGCCGATGTTGCTGTTGGAACCCACGCCGACGTACAGCTTGCGTCCGTCGGGGCTGGCCAGCAGCGCCTTGGTCCAATGGTGCTCGATGGTGCCGGGGAGATCGGCGAACAGCGTGCCGGGCGCGGTGATCTCGGTCTGGCCGGGGACGTAGGGGAACTTCATGATGTTGTCGGTGTTGGCGACGTACAGCGCATCGCCGATCAGCTGCACCCCGAACGGCGAGTGCAGCCCCTTCAGGAACGCATGCTGTTCCCACCGGCCGTCCGCAGTCCTGCGCAGCAGGGTGATGCGGTTGCCGCCCTTGGCGCTCTTGCCGGAGCGGCTCTGGACCAGCCCCGCGATCAGTTGCTTGGGCGTGGTGACGGGTTCCATCCCCGGCGAATTGGCCTCCACCACCAGCACGTCGTCGTTGGGCAGCACGTACAGCTGGCGCGGATGTTTCAGGCCGCCGGCGATCTTCTCGATCTTCAGGCCAGCCGCCACGGTGGGCGCCTGTCCCTCCTTCCAGCCCACCCCCTCGGGAACCTGCATCGGCGGCAGCAGGAAGTTGCGCGGCTGTGGCAGCGGCGGCGCGTTGCCCGCCTGCTGGGTGGGCTCGAGCGAGGCCTTGCCGCCGCAGGCGGCCAGGGCCATGGCGCAACTCAGCGCAAAAACGGACAGGCACAGGCGCTTAGCCATGGACGTAACCCTCGCGTGGCGTGGTGCGGATGGCGATGAGCACATGCCCGATCGCCAACAGCGCGACCGTGACGATCGAAAGCCAGAGCCCGGCCGGGACCACCGCATACGCATCGCGGCTGTGCACGAAGGAATTGAAGATGGCGGCGACGATGGCGAGCAGGTTCAGCCAGAAGTCGAGCCGTTCCACCGGCAGCGTGGAGCGCCGCGCGGTGATCCAGATCTGCACCAGGTTGATCAGGCGCGGCACGATGGCGATGACCAGCCCGATCGCGATCAGCCAGGCCGCCGCCTTGGTCCACAGGATCACGCCGCTGCGGGCATAGACGATATCGAAGATCAGCGCGGCGACGAAGCAGCCGAAGGGAATGGGATTGAGCAGGCCGTAGAAGGCGTTGGCCACCACGGAACGGCGCGGTGCAGTCTGCAGATGCATGAGACGGCTCTCGACGAAAGGAAGAAGGGGGCGAAGCGCTCGCTCAGCACGAACCCGCGGGACGCGCCGCTGTGAGGGTGCAACCCACTATCTGCCCGCCCCTGTCGAGAGGGCGTCGCGATGGCACCGCGCGTGCCGGCGTGCCATCCCAGTTCGTCGCCGCGGCCGCCGCCGCGGATCGCGGCGCTAGGCGCGCGTGGGCGCGATCGGCGCGCCGCTGCTCTCGCGCACCGTCAGGCGCACCGGCACGATCGTCCTGCGCGGCGGCGCGGCCGCATCCAGCCGCTCCAGCACCAGTTGCGCCGCCTGGCGGCCGCGGGCGCGCGGTTGCGCGGCGAGCGTGGTCAGCGCGGGCGTGCTCACCGCGGCCTCGGGGATGTCGTCGAAGCCGGTGATCGCGAAGTCCTGGCCCGGACGGACGCCGCGCGCGAGCAGGCCCAGCATCAGGCCGAGCGCGACCGTATCGTTGTAGCAGACCGCTGCGGTGGGCGGTGCGTCGTGGGCGAACAGTTCACCGTGGCGCGCCGCCGCTTCCAGGCGATTGGGCGCGGACTCGATCAGCCAGGCCGGGTCGACCGGCAGCCTGGCCTGCCGCATCGCCTGCGCGTGGCCGGCGCGACGCTGCCGGCAGGAACTGGAATCGGCATGGCCGCCGTAGAAGGCGATACGGCGGTGGCCGAGCGCGATCAGATGCTCGGTGGCCAGTTGCGCGCCGCGCTGGTTGTCCAGGCCGAGGAAACCCCAGTCGTCGGCGCCGGCAAGTTCGCGGTTGAACAGCAGCACGTTCGCGCGTGCGTCCAGCACCGTGTGCAGTTCGGCGGCGTCGCTGCCCTCGGCCGGCGACAGGATCACGCCGGCCGGGGTGTGTTCCATCAGCGAGGCCAGTACGGCCTGCTGCCGTGCGGGCGATTCGCCGGTGCTGCCGAGCAGGGTCACGTAGCCCTGCTCGCCCAGCGCCTCGTCCACCCCGGCGGCGAACTCGGCGAAGAACGGATTGGCCAGGTCGTTGATGACCAGGGCCACGCAGGTCGAGGTACGCCGGCGCAGATTGGCGGCGCCGCGGTTGTAGACGTAGCGCTGCCGCTTCAGTTCCGCTTCCACGCGCGCACGCGTGTCCGCATGCACCAACGGGCTGCCGCGCAGCACCAGCGACACGGTCGCGCGCGAGACGCCGACCGCATCGGCGATGTCGGTGACGGTCACCACCCGCTGGCGGTCGCGCGCGGCGGTGGCCGGTGCGGTCTTCGTGGCCTTTTTCGGCTTGTCCGCATGCTCCGCCGCAACCGGCGCCGCCTTGCGCGCGGCGGCCTTGGCAGCCTTGGAACCTGCGGATCCGGCTCCGGGTGGACGCTTCTGGCTCATCGGATCGCTTCCCTTCGGACGAGATGCGCAGCGTAAACCATCGACTGCGCGCGCCTGCCGCGCGACGGCACGGACTCAGCGCCAGCCCAAGCTGGCGGCGGACGGCGGCGCCGCGCACGGCGACACCGGCAGGTCCTGCGGCTGCGTGCCCCAGCCCTGCGGCTGCGGCGCATCGCGCAGGTCGAAACGCAGGCGGCCGCCCTGGCGCAACTGCGCCCAGTCCAGCCACACCGGCGCGTGCGCGCGGCCGTCCAGCGACACGCCACCGATGTAGCGCAGCTTGCCGTTGCCGGCCTGCGGCGCATCGACACGCAGCGTACGGCCCGGCCCCACGTCCAGTTCGATGCGCGAAAAGCGCGGCGCGTGCAGCAGGAACTGCCCGGTGCCGGGCACCGCCGGGTACAGACCCATCACGCTGAACAGATACCACGCCGACATCGTGCCCAGGTCGTCGTTGCCGGTCACGCCGTTGGGCGCATTGGTGAACAGCGTCTGCGCCGCATGCAGCACGGTGCTGGTCTTCCACGGCTGGCCGATCAGCGTGTACATCCACGGCGCATGCAGGTCCGGTTCGTTGTTGGGGTTGTAGCGGAACTGGCTGTAGTAGCTGTACGGCCCCATCACCCATTCCTTGCGCGCCGCGCCGGCCGGGTCGGCCAGCAGCGCGTCGTAGGCGAAGAAGGTATCCAGTCGCCGCGCGGTCTGCTCCGGCCCGTGCATCGCCTCCACCAGGCCCGGCACGTCCTGCTGCGCCAGCCACTGGTACTGCCAGGCCGTGCCCTCGTGGAAGCCATGCTGCGAACGCGGATCGTAATGGCCATCCGCCGGCGTGTACCACGCCCCATCCTCGGTGCGCGGCCGCGGGAAACCGGTGAAGCCGGTCTGCGTATCGCGCACCGAGGGATCCCAGATCGAACGCCAGTTGCGCCCACGCCGATTCAGCACCGCCGCGTCCTCGGCATGCCCCAGCGCACCGGCCATGGTCGACAGCGCGCAGTCGGCCAGTGCGTACTCCAGCGTCGCCGAGCCGCCGTGGTGCGGGTCGACGTCCATGCCCTTGGAGGGAAATGCGCGGTCGTACTGCACGAAGCCCTGCGCCAGGTAGTTGGCATTGCCGGAACGCCCCGCGTGCCGCGAGTTCATCGGCGGCATCTCGAACGCATTGCGGCGCAATGCGGTGTAGGCTTCGGCCTCGCGCCCCTGCAGCGCGCCGAAGCGCCACAGGTCGACCAGGAACGGCGTGACCGGATCGCCGGTCATCACGTTGGTCTCGAAGTTGGCATAGCCCCAGCGCGGCAGCCAGCCGCCTTGCGCGTTGATCGCCAGGATCGAACGGCCGATGTCGGCGGCGCGCTGCGGCCGCAGCAACGCCAGCAACTGGTTCTGCGCACGATAGGTGTCCCACAGCGAGAAGAACTCGTGGTAGGTCCAGCCGTCGGCGTGGTGGATGCCGTCGTCGTAGCCGCGGTAACGGCCATCGGCGTCGCTGCCGGTCAGCGGCTGCAGCAGCGCGTGATAGAGCGCGGTGTAGAACACCACGCGGTCGTCGCCGCTGGCGCCCTGCACGCGCACGCTGGCCAGTTCCTTGTCCCAGGCCTGCTGCGCGCGGGCGCGCATCGCATCGAAGCCGAGCAGGCGGCCATTGGCCATGCCTTCGCGGCGCAGGTTGTCGCGCGCGCCCTCGGCGTCCACGTGCGAGATCGCCGAGATGGCGGTGACCGCGCGGCCCTTGCTCAGGTCGAAGGTGAGCCACGCGCCGCTGGGCTTGCCCTCGCCCTCCATGCCATGGCGCGAGCCCGGCACGCCGCCGGCCTCGCCCCAGGTGCCGAAGGCCTTGAACGGGCGATCGAACTCCAGGCGGAACCAGGTGGTGTACTGGTGCCCGCCGCAGAAGCTCTGGGTCACCAGCTTGCCTTCCACGACACGGTCGCCGACCACGTTCAGGGTGCTGCCGGTGACCGTGTGGCGGGCGTTGGCCTGGCCGATGTTGACCAGCACGTGGCCCTCGCCCGAGGTGCTGAAGGTGTAGCGCTCGGCCGCGGCGCGGGTCAGCGCGGTGGCTTCGGCATCGATGCCGCCGTAATCGGTCAGCCGCACCTTGTAGTAGCCGGCCTGGCCGCGCTCGCCGTCGTGCTGGTAGCGCGCGCCATAGCGGGTGTGGTCGAACGCCTTCGGGTCGCCCGTATCGAACGCGCCGCCGGGACCGATGCGCCCGGTCACCGGCAGCACCGAGACCTGGCCGCCCTGCTCCCAGCAGCCGGCACCGGACAGGAAGGAATGGCCGAAGCCGCGGATCTGCGGATCGTCGTAGCGCCAGCCGGCGTAATGCGCGCCGATCGGGCTGACCTGGATCATCCCGAACGGAGCCGACGCACCCGGGAAGGTGTTGCCGTCGTCCTTGCTGCCGATGAAGGTGTTGACCTCGGCACTGAGCCGCGGCGCGGCGGCCAGTGCCGGCGTCACCAGCAGCAAGGACAGGGCTAGCGCGCGCAGCAGGGAAGGCAACGGGGAACGCGTCATGCGATGGGTCCTGTGGTGAACGACCGCGACCGGCGCGACGGCGCGGTCGTGGACGGCGGAAACGGTGGCCCGGCCATCGCCGGGCCGTCGCGCCCATGCCGGCCGCCGCGCGGCAGGCATGGGCACGACACGCGCTAGCTTAGAACTTGTAGGTCAGCCCCAGGTACGCCAGCCGCCCGGCGTAGCCGCCGGTGTAGAAGCGCGCCCGGGTGTCGTCGCCCAGGTGCTGGCGCGACTCCTGCTTGGTCAGGTTCAGCACCGACGCAGTGAGGCTGAGCGCCGGAGTGATGTTGTACGCCGCGTTCAGATCGATCTGGTAGTACGGCTCCTCATACACGTTCAAGCCGTTGACCAGGCCCTGCACCAGCTCGCCGCGACGGTTGTACGAGGCGCGCAGCAGCAGCCGGTCGGTCTCGTAGAACACGGTGAGGTTGGTCTGGTTCTTGGCGCTGCCCGGCATCGAGGTCTTGCCGACCTCGGTGCCGTCCTCCAGCCGCACCGCGGCCTTGCTGGCATCGTTGTAGGTGTAGTTGAACTGCACGCCGAGGCCGGAGGGCAGCGTGTGCTGCGCGTACAGCTCCACGCCCTGCGAGACCGCATCCTGACCGCCGGCCTTGGTGCTGTAGTTCTGCACCGTGACCGTCTGGCCGTTGATCAGCATGTTGACGTCGCTGATCACGTCGACCGAGAAGTTCTCCACGTTCTTGCGGAACAGCCCCACGCCCGCCACCGAGCCCGGCTGGAAGTACCACTCCAGGCCCAGGTCGAACTGGTTGGCCTTGTACGGCTCCAGCTTCTTGTTGCTGCCCGAACCGTACCAACCCTGCTCGCTGGCGCCGCCGGTCAGGCGCCGGTCGGCCACGTATTCCGGGCTGTAGTACTCCAGGCTGCCGGGCGCGGCGATGGCGTTGTAGCTGGGCCGCGCGATCACCTTCGACGCCGCCGCGCGCAGCAGCAGGTTCTCGGTCAGGTCGTAGGCCAGGTTGAAGCTCGGCAGCACGTCGGTGTACTTGCGGTCCAGCGCACTGACCACGAACGACTCGGTGCGCTGCTCGGTGTCGGACAGCCGCCAATAGCCTTCGGTGCCGCAGTAGGTATCGGCTGGCGCGCCCGCGGGCATGGCCGCGCCCTGCTGACAGGCCAGCGGATTGCCGTCGGCACCATCGAAGAAATAATCGTTGTAGGCGGTCACCTTGTCGGTGGAATCGGCATGCTGGCCGGTGCGCGCCACCCGCACGCCGACGTTGCCGCGCAGGCGCTCGGTGTGGAAGTTGAGCTGCAGGTAGGTCGAATAGATCTTCTCGTCGACGTTGTAGACGAAGTTGTCTTCGTTACGGGTCTGCATCGCGCCGTAGGTCTGGTTCAAGTAGCCGATGTAGCCGGGGAAGTTGATCGCCGGGAACGCGCTGGACTTCACCCCGCCGGCCAGGTTGTCCAGCGGGAACAGCAGGTCCGGCGAGAACTGCGTGGCCAGCGCGTTGCAGCGCCCGTTCCAGTAGCGGTTGTTGTAGTCGCTCGGGTCGGTGCCCGGGCACACCCAGTAGTTGTTGCCGGTGTTGCGGTGGATACCGCCGTCGCGGCGCTTGAGGCCGAACTGCAGCGAGTCGAAGAAGGCGCCGTCCATGTGCCAGGTGGTATCGATCTGCGCGTACTGCTGCTGGTTGGTGTTGCGGGTCCAGGACGAGCCGGTCGAACCCAGGTCGACCTGCAGGATGCCGTCGCGCAGGTTCTGCATCAGTTCCGGCGAGAAGGTCATGGTCGGCGTGCCGGTCAGGTCCCAGGCGCTGGCGAAGTTGCCGTTGGTCCAACTGCCGTCGGCGTTCTGCCGGCGCGGCTTGATCGGCAGCGAGAACTGCAGTTCCGGCCCGCCCTTGGCCCAGGTGCGGCCGGCCTTGAACGACACGTCCACCTTCTCGCCACGCCACTCGCCGCCCAGGTCCACCGTCTGCGACAGCGACTTCTCGATGTTGTAGCTGCCCGTGATCTGCGGCGTGGGCACCGTGCAGTCATCCGAGCCCCAACCGCCCGGCGGCAGGCCGGCCGCGGCGGCCTGCGCCTCGCTGCAGTAGTAGGCCTTGCCCGGATGCAGGCTGTAGTTGGCGCCGGTGACGATGGTGCCGCTGGGATCGAACTGCAGCCCGTCGAGCAGGCGGCCGCCACGCCAGTTGCCGTCGCCGTAGTAGCGGGCGATGTTCCACTCGGGGATCTTGACCGTATTGGTCTGCGAGTTCTGCGATAGATCGAAGCGGAAGTAGTTCGCGGTCAGGGTCAAGTCGTCGGTCGGCTTGAACTGGAAGGTCAGCTGGCCGCCCTTGCGCTCGCGCTCCTCCTGCTTGACGTCCAGGCTGACCGCCGTGGGCATCATGAAGCGGGTGTAGTACTTGCCGTTCTGGTCCCAGAAGCCGGTGCCGCCCCACCAGTTGGCGTTGAAGTCCGACGGATTGCCGTTGACGTCGACCGCCGGGCCGCCTTCGTCGCGGCCGTACCACTGCCAGCTCTCGGTACTGGCGTTGAGCGTGCGCGCGGTGCGCTTCTGCTGCGTGTAGCCGACGAACACGCCGAAGCGGTTGTCCTGGTCGTGCCACGAGTACGAGCCTGAGAACTGGCCGTCGGTCTTCTTGCTGCTGTCCGACCACACGCCCTCGGCGGAGAGGAAGCCGGAATTGGGCTCCAGCTCCAGCGGGCGCCGCGTCTGCAGGATCACCGTGCCGCCGATACCGCCTTCGTCGATGCGCGCTTCCGGCGTCTTGTACAGCTCGGCGCTGCCCAGCAGGTTCGACGGCAGCAGGGTGTAGTTGAACGAGCGCGTCGGGTCGCCGTTGGATTCGGCGGTGGCGATGTAGTTGCCGTTCAATTCGGTCAGCACCAGCTCCGAGGACAGGCCGCGCACGCTGACGTTCTTGCCCTCGCCGCCGTCGCGGGTGATGACCACGCCGGGCACGCGCTGCAGCGCATCGGCCACGTTCTTGTCGGGGAACTTGCCCACGTCCTCGGCGGTGATCACATCGACCACGGCATTGGCGTTGCGCTTCTGCTCCAGGCTCTTCTCGATCGCGTAGCGGTAGCCGGTGACCGTCACCGCATCCAGGTCGGTGGCCTTGACCTCGGCCTGACCCGTGGGGGCCGGCGTGCCGTCGGCCTGCTGGGCGAAGGCGGTGGTGGAGGCAGCCGTCGCGAACAAGGCGATGGCGATGCCGGCGGACAGCGTGCTGCGGTTGCGTGCGGATGGCATGCAGTTCATTTCAATCATCCTCTCCCAAAGATTGATCGGCTGCGGCGGGTTTCTATCGATCCAAGGATCGGGCGAGAACCCCGCGCGGTGTGACACGAAAACTCTCCGGCGCCCTTGCGGCAAGCCGGCTTCCCTACGTCTCCTTCCCCCTTCTGCGCAGATGCGATTGGATCGTTCTAATGCAGTGGAAAACTAAGTATCACAGCCCATGCAGCAGCGCATGCTGCCGCGCAACAGGCCTAGTACGTCGTACGACGTCCGCCAGGCGCGTCAGGCAGGCCGCGCTCACCGCGTTCGCACGCGGTCACGGCATGGCCTGCCGCGTCACCGGCTGCAGCAATTCGATCTCGGCCAGCGCCACGTCCTTGCCCGCATCCAGGCGCAGGCGGTAGGCGCTGTACGCGCCGGGCTTGGCGATGCGGAACGGCCGCAATTGCCGCGCCCAGGCGAATGTCTGCGCGCGTCGCTGGTCCAGCGTGGTCCACGCGCCGTCTCCGTTGCGGCCTTCCAGCGTCCATGCCAGGCCGGACACCGCGGCATCGCCGCTGGTCAGCGTGTAGTGCGTGGCGCGCTGCGGCGCTGCGAAACGCAAGTCGACACTGGCACCGGCCGGCAGCGGCAGCGCCGTGGTCGCATCGTCGTCGATCAGGGCCGCGGCCTTGGGCTGTCCTTCCAGCGACACCGCCACGGCCTGCGACGCCACATCCTCCAGCCCACGCGGCGCGCTGCCCGGCGGCGTCAGCGACGGCGGCAACGCGTCCGCGCCGCTGCCCCAGCGCGACGGCGTCGCCCCCATCACGAACTCCAGCGTGGCGCCGTCGGCGATGTCCTGGTGGCGCAGCCAGGCCTTCTTCCACGGCTTGCCGTTGAGCGTGAGCGACTGCACGTACACGTTGCGCGCACTGTTGTTGCGCGCGATCACCACCAGCTTGCGACCGTTGCCGAGATCGACCTCGGCACGCGAAAACGCCGGCGAGCCGATCACGTACTCCGGCGCGCCCATCCGCAGCGGATACAGCCCGAGCATGGCGAACAGGTACCACGCCGACATCTCGCCGTTGTCCTCGTCGCCCGGATAGCCCTGGCCGATCTCGCTGCCCAGGTACAGGCGGCGCAACACCTCGCGGGTGAGGCGTTGGGTCTTCCACGGCTGCCCCGCCGCCACGTACATCCACGGCAGATGATGCGAGGGCTGGTTGCTGTGCGCGTACATGCCCATGCGCACGTCGCGCGCCTCGGTCATCTCGTGGATGACACCGCGGTAGCTGCCGGCAAAACGCTTGTCCGCGGTCTCCGGCGTGGCGAAGAGTTCGTCCAGCCGCGCCGCCATGGCGTCCTCGCCGCCCAGCAACCCCGCCAGGCCGGCCGCGTCGTGCGGCGTGGTGAAGGCGAAGGTCCAGGCATTGGCCTCGGTGTAGTCACCGCCCCACACCCGCGGATCGAAACGCGAGGCCGGCATGTCCCATTGGCCAGCCGGCGTACGCCCACGGGAGAAACGCGTGGCCGGGTCGAACAGATACACATAATCGGTGGCGCGCGCCCGGAAGTATTCGGCTTGTTCGCGGTAGCGCTGCGCCTGCTGCGGCTCCTGTTCCTGCTCCGCCAGCGTCTGCGCCATCTGCGCCAGGCCGAAATCGTTGAGTGCGCCCTCCAGCGTCCAAGACAGCCCCTCGTGCACGTCGTTGGCCGCATAGCCACGGTACATCGAACGGGCCAGGCCCTTGCGGCCGACATTCGACACCGGCGGCACCACCGTGGCATTGCGCAGCGCCGCCGCATAGGCCTCGTGCGCGTCGAACCCACGCACGCCCTTCAGCCAGGCATCGGCGAAGGCCACATCGGAACTGGTGCCGACCATCAGATCCGCATAGCCCGGCGAGGACCAGCGCGCCACCCAGCCGCCGTCGCGGTACTGCTGCAGGAAACCATCGATCATCGCCCCGGCTTGCTCCGGCGCGAACAGCGCATACGCCGGCCAACTGGTGCGGAAGGTGTCCCAGAAGCCGTTGTTGACGTAGACCTTGCCTGGCAGGATCGGCGCCGCGGTGCGCTCGGCATCGCCGCCGGTGTTGTCCTTGGACCAACTGTTCTGGTCGGCATGCCGCCAATCCGGATGCGCCGCATCGCCGACGTTCTCGTGGGCGATGTTCGGATACAGGAACAACCGGTACAGATTGGAGTACACCGTGACCCGCTGGTCATGGCTGGCGCCTTGCACCTGCATCCGCCCCAGCACCGCGTCCCACGCGTCCTGCGCACGCGACTGCACCAGCTCGAACCCGGCGTCGCCGATCTCCTGCTGCAGATTGCGCTGCGCCTGCTCCACCGAGATCAGCGAGGTGGCGATGCGCATCACCACCGTGCGATCCGCGCCCGGCGCGAACTTGACGTAGCCAGTCGGGCGCCCGGTGGCGATCTTGCCGCTGGCCGTCCACGGACGGTCGAAGCGCGCATACACGAACAGGCGCGTGGCGCCATTGGATAGCCCGCTGCGCGTGTCCGAGTAACCACGCAGCGTCTGCGTCGCCGCATCCAGGGTCAGCCCGCCGCGTGCATCGACGTTGTCGAACAGCAGATTGGCATCGCCGCCCTCGGGGAAGCGGAAGCGGAAGATCGCCGCACGCTCGCTCGGCGTCAGCTCCGCGCGGATGCCGTTGTCGAAGTCCACCCGGTACAGATGCGGGCGCGCCTCCTCGTGGTCGTGGCTGAAGGACAACGCGCGCTTGGCACGGTCCGCCTCCGGCACCCCGCGCGTGGACGAGGGCATCACCTGGAACGTCTGGCGATCGCCCATCCAAGGGCTGGGCTCGTGGCTGATCGACAGCGCCTGCAGCCGCGGCCGGTTGTCGTCGCCGTTCTGCTCGTTCCAGCGGTACAGCCAGCTCAGCGTTCCCGCATCGGTCGCCGGCACCCAGAAATTGAAGCCGTGCGGCATCGCCGTGGCCGGGATGTTGTTGCCGCGCGAGAACGTGCCGTTGGACTGCGTGCCGCGCGTGGTCACCACCTCGTCGCTGGGCCGCCGTGCCACCTGCGGCGCTGGTTCGCGGCGCACCGCGACATCGTCGATCCAGCCCGACGCCACCTTGCCGGCGCCGGGATGTACCTGCACCTCGATCGCACGGATGCGCTTGCCGCGCAAGGCCGCCACCTCACCCAGCCGCACCTGCTTGAACGCCCACTGCTGCGGATACAGCGTCTTCGACGCCGCCTGCCCCGCTGCACTGACCGGCGCTCCGTGCTGATCCTCCACGCCCAACTCGGACAAGCGGCGCCCATCGTCGAACAACAGATCCACCGCCACGCCGGTCGACGCCACCGTCTCGCCGTCGACGATCTCCGGCAGTACCATCCACGACAGCGTCGTGTCCGGCTCCACCGGCAGATCGACTGCGAACAGTTGTGCGCGCCCGGCCGCATTGGCGCGATAGTGCAGCGCATGCAGCCCGGTGTAGCCCATGCCGGCCTTGGCCGCGTAGGGCTGCTCGGGGCCGTTGCCGATGGTGACCTGGAGAGCCGCTTTGTCGGACTGCTTGGCCGACGCGGGCGCAGGGTCGCCCCGCTCGAACGAAGACGCGAAGCCGGGATCGGCCGCGCAAGCCGCGCCGCTGCCCGCGCACCACAGCGCCGATGCCGCGACGGCCGCCAACCACCGGCGTGAAGACTCAGGCATGTGCGCGAAGCACGGGCGGATTGGCATGGCAGGCTCCCCAAACTCTCTCGGTCGGCTGTGCCGCGACGCATGGCGTCACGCACCTCCGGTGGCTACGGCCCGCAACGAAGGCACGCAACGTGGACCGGATCGACCCGATGAATCGCAGCTCAAGTCGGCATCCGACACCGCTTCACGACCGCAGCTGCATGCGGACACAAGAGCAGGCCTCAGCAAACGCGTAGCACGCGATCCCTACCCGCCGTCTTCCCCAGATGCGCTGCATCAACGGCTTTGGATCGATCCAACTGAGCTAGAAGTAACACGCCTTTTGATGAGTTGCATGCTGCTGCGCAACAGTTCGCCTCCGTATCGACACGCGATCCGGCATCGATCGCGTTGCGTTGAATACGAAGAAGGATGACGCTGTACCGTCCCGCGACGAGGAGCGATCGAAGGCGATAGAGCGCCCTGCCTGACTGACGATCAACGGCTACACTGGCAAGCGCTGGATCGCTCCACACACAGGGGTTTCAAATGAAAATGGCCACACTCGCACTTTTGACTGGGCTGCTGGCCACATCGAGCGCACTTGCCGACACAACACGCTGCTCGACGGATTCGTACGGCAACACCACGTGCCGCGGCGACGACGGAAGCGTGACGCGCACCAGCAAAGACTCCTACGGCAATACCACAACCCGTGACGACCAGGGCAACGTGATTCGCTGCTCCTCGGACTCGTACGGCAATAGGACCTGCCGCGGCGACGACGGAAGCGTGACGCGCAGCAGCACAGACTCCTACGGCAATACCACCACCCGCGACGACCGGGGCAACACAGTTCGCTGCTCCTCGGACTCGTACGGCAATAAAACCTGCCGCGGCGACGACGGAAGCGTGACACGCAGCAGCACAGACTCCTACGGCAATACCACGACCCGTAGCGACTAGGGCAACGTGGTTCGCGGAGCGCCGGACTCCTTCGGCAACACGACGTATCGCGACGACAAGGGCAGCGTAACGCGCTGCAGCACCGTCAGCTTTGGCATTGCCACTTGCCGACAAACAGCCTGACGCTACATTCAAGCCGACGCCGCGCTGCCGCGCGGCTTGATCCAGCAACGTCCTTCCGCGCAATGACCAGTTGAAGATTCTTGCTGGCGCGGTGTGAGATTCCGTGCGCTGGCGCGAATCATGGTGTCGAGGGGCGCGAAGGCCGCGCCGGTGAACCAATGGATACCATCGCAACCGCCATGACCGCGAACGACGCCAGAGATGCCTTCAGCGCGCTGCTACAGCGCCATTCCGGCATCGTGTTCAAGGTCGCCGGCAGCTATGCGCGCGGTGCCGAGGACCGCGCCGATCTGGCCCAGGAAATCGCGGCACAGCTCTGGCACGCCTGGCCGACGTACGACCCAGCGCGCAGCGTCAGCACCTGGATGTACCGGATCGCGCTGAACGTGGCGATCAGCCACCTGCGCAACTGCGAACTGCGGCAGCGGCACGACGCGATGCCGCTGGACGAAACCCTGCACGACGTGGCCGACGGCAACGCCGCGGACCCGGAGAACGAACAGCGGCTTCGCCTGCTGCAGGACGTCATCGCGCGCCAGCCGCCGCTGGACCGCGCACTGTTGCTGCTCTACCTCGAAGACCGCCCGCAACGCGAGATCGCCCAGATCCTCGGCATCACCGAAAGCAACGTCTCCACCAAGATCGGACGCCTGAAACAGCGCATCCGCGACGAATTTCGCTAAACCACGCCATGGAGACCACGATGGAACTCGACGACTTCAAATCGGCCTGGCAAACGCTGGACCGCCGGCTGCAACTGGACAACACATTGAAGCTGCACAAACTGCGCGAGCGCAAACTGGACAGGACGCGCGGCAGCCTGCGCCCGCTGTACTGGGGCCAGGTGCTGCAGATCCTGTTCGGCATTGCGTTCGTCCTGCTCGCGTCGCTGCTGTGGGTGAGCAAGCCAGCACATGCTTCGTCCATCGTCGCCGGCGTGCTTGTGCAGGCATATGGCGTACTGACGATCGCCGCGGCCGGCGTGGTGCTGGGGCGACTCGGCAACATCGACTATGCGCAGCCGGTCATCGGCATACAGAAGCAATTGCTGCGCACACGCACACTGTACATCCGCAGCGGCATGGTCGCCGGTCTGCCGTGGTGGTTCCTGTGGATCGCGGTCTTGCAGACCTTGGCTGGCCTGTGCGACGTCGATCTGCTGGCCAAGGCCCCCGCGCTGGTGTGGAGCGGCTACGGCATCGGCATCGCCGGCCTGCTCGGCACCTGGTGGTTCCACCGCTGGGCGCGCCGCCCGCACCGCGCCGAGTTCGGCCGGAAGATGGACGATTCCTTGAGCGGCGGCAGCCTGCGCAAGGCGCTGGCGCAACTGGACGAATTGCAGCGCTTCGAGCGCGACTGAGCGCGCTTTCCCACGGCCGTCGCCATCCACAAATGTCGCTTGGTCCAACTACCGGCTTACCCCTGCCGCCTGTGAGCAGCGCTCCCAGTCCGCGTCGTAGTGCAGTTCCATCTCCCCGCGCGCAGGCAGCGTACATCGCGCCACGCGAACGCCATTGGTCCAGATGGTGAGGCTGCGACTGTGCGATCGACGCCCCATCTCACCACTCCACTTGCTTGGCGGCGGCGGTGGAGTCGTCGCGGGTGCCGATGGTCAACTCCAACCCCAGCGCCGCGCACCAGGCCAGGAGTTGTTCGACGCTCAACGCATGAGCATTCAACTCCAGATGAGAAACCCGCGACTGGCTCAGGCCGAGACGGCCGGCCAGTGCAGCCTGAGTCAGCCCCTTGGCCTTGCGTGCGGCCTGCAGCGTCGCGCCTAGTTGCGTTGCGGTGACCAGAACGTGGCGTGTCGACATTGCAGTAATACCCGTTATCCCGCTAATCGCAAGATACCCGCAAAACGAATAAAGCTCACATAGCTGATATCCAGGTAGAGCCGTTCGCTGCCGGCTAGTCCTAGCGCTGGTGAATACGGCTTTTTCGCACCGCATGAAGCGGTGCCGATTGCCCAATTCGCCGAGGCACAATCGCCGGCACCTTCTGCGGTGATTAGGGCAGCCAATCGCCACATAACATCCGCATTGCCCGCAGGGGACGGCGATGTACGCCGTACGAGGAGGCTACTCCGTCAAAGGGGACGGCGTGTAGTGACGACGCGGCCAGCACCGCGCCGCCGCCGCCCCTCGAGCGATTCGGCAAGAGCCGGCCACCCCAGCAATGCCACTGCCAGAACCGAGCGGCTACGGTGTCACCCTGGACGTGCGTCGCGCCTTCGCCGCGGGCGGCGGCGCCACCTGCACAGCCGTGATCAGCAGGGCGCCATTGGCCATCGTGATGCGCACCTTGCCGCCCACCGCGAAGCCCAGGCCTTCCAGCCACAGGCCATGCAAGCGCAGGCTGGGCACCTGCCGCCCGACCCGCATGCCATTGCGGTCCACATCGTAGTAGCGATAGCCGATGGTGCATTGCGTGGGCCGGCGCGGGACCGAGCGCCTGGGCACTGGGTCCTTGTCAGCATCGGAACACAACGGCGGCGCCGACGCGCCAGGCAGCGGTTCGGCGGCAATCGCATCCAAGGGGTCGGGGGATTCGAGCTTGAGACAGCAGGGTGGTGCCTTGGCGGCGCGGCGAGGGGATTTGGTCTTTGAACGAACGGCAGCACTACCGGACATGACGTCCTCCATTGGAGTGGGAGTCGCCAAGTGATTTCGGGAGACCAAACCCGGCTGCGGAATTTGCCGCAGCGAGTAGATAGTTGCTCGACCCAAAAGAAGCTGTCAACGCAAAAAACAGGATGCCTGTAGACATCTGTAGGATTTCGGCACGGGATAGGTCAGCCTGACCCTGGGTCTCGCTGCGCATGAGAACCCCGCTTACAAACGCCGTCAGAGGAGGGGAAGCCGGCCGGTCAGTCACCCTCTAAAACTCGAATCACCCGCGATAGATGCTGCAGAACACACTTATTTTGTGCCGAATGTAAGAATTTAGCCTGCGAAACTAGGTTTTGCGTTCATCTTGCGTGCAAGCGGTTCTTGCAAAACCACAACATCTAGTCTCACCAGATGAGACACCACAACATGTTGTGGCCGCCAAATTTAAGTCCCTTGCCAAATTGTTAAAATGGGACTAGAGTCCAACGAAATGCCAAAAACAAACGCCCCGCTTGTGGCGGGGCGTTTGGTCCAACTAGCAAGAATGGAGGTGATAACAACCGAAATCGATAAAGCTGAACAACTGTCCAACTATTCGGACGGTGGAGCACCAACAAGCTGCTCGTCCTGGCAGACGCGGAAGTATAGGCGCAATAGCCCACTTTCGTAAAGCACCTACGTAGGTCTCCCACCTCTCCGGACACGGACCACTAGCGCCTCTTGCAGGGGGGCGGTGTTTCGTTGGGCAGTCATACCAACTGTTCATCAAACAACCTAAGAGGAACTTGTTATGGCTAGCAAGAAGACCACTCAGAACCGCAGCGCGATCACCGGAAAATACGTCACGCCGGAATACGCCAAGGCGCACAAGACCACGACAGTCACCGAACGTACTGTTCGCAAGCCGTCGAAGTCGCGCGGGAAATGAGGAAACGAAGGGCGGCCGTTAGGTCGTACCTCTTTTCATTCGTAGATTGCTAAGGACCTACATACAACATGAGTACTATCCATAAGCTCTCTCCCGTTGTACCGAAACCCCGTCTCTCTGATCGCAACCTCGCGCGTTTCGTGCGCATGTCCGCAAGTCGGCAAATGCGGTTCTTGCACGACCAGAAATATCCCAAGGGCACGCCGCAAGTTTTCATGCAGCCGTACTACGCCAAGGCTCTTGCGGGTATCCGTGACGTAATGAAACGCGGCTTTCCCGGCATCATCGATGCGCGTGGGAAGCTGCAAGGCATTGCCCAGGAAACACGCCGTAACAACTCGTTGCGGGTGCTGGAAGCCTTCATCGCTTCACCGCATGCGAAGCGCCGACTGAAAATTATTACAGGGCATCGCTACCAAGCTTATGTGCGCACTCTTGAGGTCCGCTTCTCGCCGCACGTTGTGGCGATGGACGGTAACGAGGTTCGCTACATCTACTTCCATGAGAAGGGCGTGCAGTGCGACTCGGAAGAAGCTCGCCTTACGCTGGAGTTCGGCTATTGGGTTTTAACGCAGAACGGCATTGAAGCCAAGCCGCATCAGTTCGAACTGATTGACCTTTTTTCCGGAAAGTACTTCCAAGGTCAGCCCATGAGGCCCGAGACCCTGAAGATGCTTGACGACATGGCGCAGCACATTGAAAGCCAGTGGACCACCATCGAACCGTGAAGGCGAAGTAGTTACCGGGGGGCTTAGCCCATGCTACGCCCCCTCATCAAATGACAGGAATAAACGGGGTCAGGTTTACTTCTAACCGTCGCGTCTCTTCATAGCAGGCAACTTCCCAATTGCCTTTGCGCATGAATCCACAAGCGGTCATGGCAACAACGGCTCCCACGCATTGACGATGGAAACTCCCGTAGGCTCGAAATCAGAGACGTTGCGCGTAACCACCGCCATACCATGCACCAACGCCGTCGCCGCGATGAGCGCATCGCGCTCGCCGCGCTTGTCGGGTACATGCAACCGAGCGCAGCGTTGCGCCACAGCGGTGTCGATCGGCAATGTTCGCCCTGAAAACTCGGGCAGTACGTGCTGCTCTAGCCACGAGCGCAGCATGGCGCCCTGGTTAGCGTCCTTGCGTTCGATCGACAGAACGCCAAGCTCCAGCTCCATGACGGTGATGGCCGAGATGAAGAGATCGGCGGCATCGACGCTTTCCGCCCAGGCCGCTACATTCGCATCCGCTTTGCCGAGCCGCACCTTGCGCAACTCCGACAGCACGTTGGTGTCGAGCACGTACATCACGAAAGATCAGCCGGCTGGGCTCCGATCGTCACGCGCGGCGGCTCGAACTCGATGTCTGCAACGCCCGGCATCGCCAGCGCATCGGCGATGTTGCGCCGCTGCCTGGTCAACCGTTGGTAGTCCTCGAAGCTCAACAGCACGTGTGCAGGCTTGCCGCGGTCCGTGATGAACACCGGGCCGCTCTTGGTGGCCTTCTTTGCCCGCGTCACGTCCTGATTCAGTTCCCGACTTGATAGTGTTGTGATGGTCATAAGGCGACTCCTGGATCCGCTGAATGTAGTTACGTTACTACAAGGACGTTTGAGGGGCAAATGACGGATCAACACGGCGACAAGCGCCTCAGCCAGGCAGCCGCTCCTATCGAGAACGGGCCGGGTTCTCTCCTAACATCCGCTATTTTCAGGAGCGGACAACATGCAGTCGCCGTTGCATGCTGCTGGTAGACCACTAGCAATCGCTACTGCCCGCTTCACATCGCACCACGCAGCTATCGCTGCCAGGACTAGCTCCCCACACTTCTGCTAGTTAACCTGGTGACACGCGAGAGGAGCTATATGGCACGAGGCACAGACTGGTCGCATGAAGAAGTGGAGGCCTGCGTCGCCGACTACTTGCACATGCTCACGCTCGAACTGAACGGCCAGCGGTATAGCAAGACCGTCCATGCACGTGCGCTGGCCGAGCGGCTCGACGGGCGCAACAGGGCCGCCATCGAGTTCAAACACTGCAACATCAGCGCAGTCCTTCTCGCACTCGGCTATCCGTACATTGATGGCTACAAGCCGCGTGGCAATTACCAGACCCTGTTGTTCGACGTGGTGGGAAGTCAAGCGCAGTCGAACGATGCACTACAGGCCGCTGCTCAATCCGCCGTGCTGCGACCTGCCGTAATGATTGCCCCAGAGGATACGGAAGCCATATGGGTTCCTGCACCGACAGCGGCGCGGGTAAGAGAGACACCACCTATCTACCTGCCCCGATTCTCGCCTGTCCAACGCGACTACCTGGCACAAGAAGCGCGGAATCAATCGCTGGGGCGGGCCGGCGAGTTGTTCGTAATAGAGCTGGAGAGCCGCCGCCTTCATGCAGCTGGCCAGAAACGCCTGGCCAATCGGGTCGAACACATAACCGCTTCTCAAGGCGATGGCCTAGGCTACGACATACTCTCCTATGAGACCGATGGCCGAGAACGACTCATTGAGGTAAAGACCACCGCGTTCGGCATCCTGACTCCATTCCATGTCAGCCGCAACGAACTGGCGCGCTCGGAAGCCGATGCTGACAAATACCGCCTCTATCGTCTCTTCGACTTCCGTGCAAAACCACGCCTATTCGATCTACCCGGCGCCATAGCTTCGCATTGCCATCTCGAGGCAAACATGTACATCGCGCGCTTCTAAGACGACGGTCTCACCAACACTACAAGAATGAGATCAGGCTCACTTCCAACGTCCGCTCATCTTGAAGAGCAGACAGCATGCGATTGCCTTTGCATGCTGATGGTGGGCCCACCAGGATTCGAACCTGGAACCAAAGGATTATGAGTCCTCTGCTCTAACCGTTGAGCTATAGGCCCGGATGCGTCCGGAGCGGGCGGGCGATGCGTCGGCCGCCGGCTTGGCGCCTCTGGCGTACTCGCTGGGGAGGCGCCGAAGCAGCGTGAGTTTACAGTTCGACGTGGCGCGCTGTCTTCCCGGGACAGGAGCGTCGGGGCTCCCACGCAGCTTACCCCTACGCGTGAAAACGGTAGCGGGCCGTGCTGACACCCATCAGCAGGGCCGCAACCTTCCGCCAGCCACAAACAGCGAGCGCCGCTACTGGCCCCCAATGCCAGAGAACATGCTCGCGACGCAAGCAGCGACCTGCCGCGCCTGCCCCTCCGGCACAATGATCTTCACGACTTTACTGCCGGTCCAGTGGAACACGTGGTCATCCAGCAGTTCGACGGCGAGTACGTTCCCGTTGAACGCGTATCTCGCCCGCCTGGTCGCGAATCCATGGATCTGGTCGTCCGCCTCGATGTAGAGGCACCCGGGATCCTCGATCTCGTCCCGGCAGAGCCCGATGTTGTACGGCTGGCCGGCATGCTCTTGGTCGATCAGGAAGCCCAGCGAAAAGTAGCCGTCGTCGCTTTCCTGGTTGTCGACGTCTGCTCGCAGCGACTTCAGGATGTCATCCACGCGCCCTCCCATGCGTCCCCTGCCCCGCCAAGTGGTGCGGGCCGGCACCAGGATAGCGTGTGCCCGCGACACCATGGCCGCGCACGTCCACGCCGTACCGCATACGATCAACTGCGACTCCTAGTCCTCCACTCCCAGCACCAGCACCGCCAGCGGCGGGATGGTCAACGCCAGCGACGCCGGATGGCCATGCGCGCCGACGTTCTCGGCGCGCACGCTGCCGCCGTTGCCGGTGTTGCTGCCGCCGTAGATCTCGCTGTCGGAGTTGAGCAGTTCGCGCCAGCGGCCGGCGCGGGGGACGCCGATGCGGTAGCCGTGGTGCACCTGCGGGGTGAGGTTGGCCACCACCAGCAGCGGGGTGTCGCCGCTGCGGGCCTTGCGCAGGTAGGCGAACAGGCTATTGCCGGCGTCGTCGCCGATGACCCAGGCGAAGCCTTCGGGTTCGTCGTCGCGGGCGTGCAGTGCGGGGTGTTCGGCGTAGAGGCGGTTGAGGTCGCGGACCAGGCGCTGGATGCCGCGGTGGTTGGGCTGGTCGAGCAGGTGCCAGGGCAGCGCGGCGTCGTGGTTCCACTCGGTGGGCTGGGCGATTTCGCAGCCCATGAACAGCAGTTTGCGCCCGGGGTGGGTGTACATGTAGCCGAGGTAGGCGCGCAGGTTGGCGAAGCGCTGCCAGTCGTCGCCGGGCATGCGGCCAAGCAGGGAGCGCTTGCCGTGCACCACTTCGTCGTGGGAGATGGGCAGCATGAAGCGCTCGGAATACGCGTAGACCATGCTGAAGGTCATTTCGCCGTGGTGGTAGCGGCGGTAGATCGGGTCCAGCTCGATGTAGTGCAGGCTGTCGTGCATCCAGCCCATGTTCCACTTGTAGTCGAAGCCCAGGCCGCCGTGGGCGAGGTCGGCGGTGACGCCGGGCCAGGCGGTGGATTCTTCGGCGATGGTCATGGCGCCGCGCGCCTGCTCGGCCACCACCTGGTTGAGCCGGCGCAGGAAGGCGATGCTCTCGTAGTTCTCGCGGCCGCCGTGGATGTTGGGCACCCACTCGCCGGCGTTGCGGCTGTAGTCGCGATAGAGCATGGAGGCGACCGCGTCCACGCGCAAGCCGTCGACGTGGTAGCGCTGCAGGAACTCCAGCGCGCTGGCGATCAGGAAGCCGGAAACTTCGCGACGGCCGTGATTGTAGATGAGGGTGTTCCAGTCGCGGTGGAAGCCTTCGCGCGGGTCGGCGTGTTCGTATAGGGCGGTGCCGTCGAAGTGGGCCAGGCCGTGCGCATCGGTGGGGAAATGCGCCGGCACCCAGTCGACGATGACGCCGATGTCCTCGCGGTGGCAGCGATCGACGAAACGGGCGAAGCCTTCGGGGCTGCCGAAGCGCGCGGTGGGCGCGAACAGGCCCAGCGGCTGATAGCCCCAGGAGCCGCCGAACGGATGCTCGGTGACCGGCAGCAGTTCGATGTGGGTGAAGCCCATGTCGGCGACGTAGGGAATCAGCCGCTCGGCCAGCGCGTCCCAATCGAGCATGCTGCCGTCGGCGGCGTGCATCCACGAGCCGGCGTGCACTTCGTACACGCTGATCGGCGCCTGCGGGGCGTGGCGGCGCGCGCGCGTGTCCATCCAGGCGTCGTCGCGCCACTGGAACGGCGTGGGGTCGGCGACGATGGAGGCGGTGCCGGGCGCCAATTCGGCCTGGCGCGCGACCGGGTCGGCCTTGGCCGGCAGTTCTTCGCCGCGCGGGCCGCGCAGGGCGAATTTGTAGCGGGCGCCGGGGCCTACGCCGGGCACGAACAGTTCCCACACACCGGCCTGGTGGCGCAAGCGCATCGGGTGGCGGCGCGCGTCCCAGCTGTTGAAGTCGCCGATCACCGCCACGCGCGAGGCATTGGGTGCCCACACCGCGAAGCGGGTGCCGCGCTCGCCGTCGACCTCGACCACGTTAGCGCCCAGCGCGTCGGCCAGGTGCAGGTGATGGCCTTCGCCGATCAGGTGCAGGTCGAAGTCGCTCAGTTGTGAGCCGAAGGCGTAGGCGTCGGCGGTGTCCTGCTCGCCGCCGGGCCAGCGGATACGCAGGCGGTAGCGCCCCTCGCCCGGCAGTTCGGCATGGAAGAAGCCTTCCGGTCCCTGCTGCAGCGGCACCTCGCTGCCGTCCTCCAGCACCGCCAGCACCGCATCGGCGCCCGGCTGGTAGCTGCGCAGCACCCGCGCCTCGCCGAGGCGATGCGCGCCCAGCACGGCGAACGGGTCGCCGTGGCGGGCGGTGGCGAAGGCGCGTTGCGTCGCGTCGTCCCAGACGTGGACGGCATCACTCATCGAATCGACTCCTGGGGCGCGGGAAAGCGGTCGAGTATGCGCAACAGTCCCTGTATGGGCACCATGATCCATGCCGGGCGGTTGGCGGCCTCGTAGCGAATTTCGTAGCAGGCCTTCTCGATCAGGAACAGCAAGGTGGTGGCCTCGAACGCGGCCGGCGCCACCCACGGATGCGGGCTGGCATCGAGCACGGCGCGGTAGGCGGCCAGGAACGCGGCGCTGGCGCGGCTGCGGAACGCGGCCAGGTACGCCTCCTGCGCGGTGTCCAAACCCGCGCCCACACGCGCCGCGGTGCCCTCCTCGCCGCGTGCGGACACTTCGCTGGCGTAGTCGAGCGAGCGCAGGAAACCGGCCACGTCGTGCAGCGGGCTGGCCTTGGCTCGGCGTTCGTCCAGCGACTTGGCCGGCTCGCCTTCGAAGTCGATCAGCACCACGTCGTCGAACGCGACCAGGATCTGGCCGAGGTGGAAGTCGCCGTGTACGCGGGTCAGCAGCGCACCGGACAACAGCGACGGCGCCTGCTGCAGCCAGGCATCCAGGCGCGCGCGTTCGGCCAGCAGGCTGTCCACTGCGGCGTGCTCGGCCGGGTCGTCGTTGGCCTCGCGATGCGCCAGCAGCGTGTCCCACATGGCCTGCACTTCGTGCACCACGCCGTCCACGACCTGCTGCGCGGCGGCCGCGTCCACCGGCTGCGGCGCGAAGGCGGGCGCGTCGGTGGGTTGTGCCAGTACCGCGTGCAGCTCGGCCAGGCGCCGGCCGACCAGCGCGGCGAAGGCATCGTAGCCGGCCACGCTCTCCAGCCGCGCGGCATCGTCCTGGGCGGCATCGTATTCCTCGGCGCCGCGTGCGAGATGATCCAGGGTCCAGCGCCAGGCGTCGCCCTGGTTGCGCACGAAGCCCTGCAGCAGGGCCAGCGTGGTCTCGCTGCCGTCGGCCTCGACGCGGGCGACATGGCCCAGCAGTGGCGCGGCGTTGGCATAGCCCAATGCGGTGAGGCGCTCGCCGATCTCGATCTCCGGGTTGATGCCGGCCGACACGCGCCGTAGCAGCTTGAACACCGCCGCGTCGCCGACGATCAGTGAGCTGTTGCTCTGCTCCGCCGACAGCCAGCGAATCTCCAGATCGGCGGGGATGTCCACGCGCTGCAGCGCCGGTGTCGGGCAGAAGCGGATGCGCTCTGCCGTCGCCTCGGCGCCGGCCTCGCCATCCACGCGCAGCTCCGCCTTGTCGCGCAGCGCGGCGAGCATGCTCAGGGTGAAGGGCTTCAGCGCGAAGGCGTCGGTGAGGTAGCCGACCTCGCGACCGTGGCGCACGCGCGCCAGCGCCAGTTGCTCGGCCAGCACGCTCGGCTGCTCGCGCTCCCAGACGATGCCCAGCGGCAGGATGTAGCGCTCGTGGGCGCCATCGTCCAGTTCCGCCTCGATCTCCAGCAGGGTCAGGCCGTCGCCGCCGGACAGCGGCGTGCGCCGCGCGATGCGCACGCTGCGCAGCGCGCGGTCCTTGGCCGCGAACCAGCGCCGGGTGGACAGCCACGCCGGCAGGATGTCGCGCTCCAGCGTCGGTAGATGCGGCTGCAGGCCGGCGCTGTCGGTTCCGTTGCGCAGCACCAGGGTCTGATAGTCCGGCAGCGGCACCGGCGCCGGTACATGCCAGTCCGGCAGCGTGGCGTTGCCGACCAGTTGGAAGGCGTAGAAGCCGAACGCCGGCACGGTGAGCAGGTAGGTCAGGCGCCCGATCGGCGGGAAGCTGCCGCCGCCGAGGATGTCCACCGGCACCCGGCCCTCGAACTCGGACAGGTCCAGTTCCACCGCCTGCAGCGTGTGCGAGAGGTTGGCCACGCACAGCACGGTCTCGTCCTCGTGGCAGCGCAGGTAGGCGAGCAGGCGGCGATTGCCCGGGTAGAGGAAACGCAGCGCACCGCGGCCGAAGGCGCGGTAGCGCTTGCGCACCGACAGCACGCGGCGGGTCCAGGTCAGCAGCGAGTACTGGTCGCGCTGCTGCGCTTCCACGTTGACCGCCTGGAAGCCGTACAGCGGGTCCATGATCGGCGGCAGCACCAGCGCCGCGGGATCGGCGCGCGAGAAGCCGCCGTTGCGGTCGATCGACCATTGCATCGGCGTGCGTACGCCGTCGCGATCGCCGAGATGGATGTTGTCGCCCATGCCGATCTCGTCGCCGTAGTACAGCACCGGCGTGCCGGGCATGGTCAGCAGCAGCGAGGTCATCAGTTCGATGCGGCGGCGGTCGCGCTCCAGCAGCGGCGCCAGGCGCCGGCGGATACCGAGATTGATACGCGCGCGGCGGTCGGCGGCGTAGGTCTGCCACAGGTAGTCGCGCTCGGAGTCGGTGACCATCTCCAGGGTCAGTTCGTCGTGGTTGCGCAGGAAGATCGCCCACTGGCAGCTCTCCGGGATCTCCGGGGTCTGGCGCATGATGTCGGTGATGGGGAAGCGGTCCTCGCGCGCGATCGCCATGTACATGCGCGGCATCAGCGGGAAGTGGAACGCCATGTGGCATTCGTCGGCGTTCTCGCCGAAGTACTGCTGGGTGTCTTCCGGCCACATGTTGGCCTCGGCCAGCAGCATGCGGTCGGGGTACTCGGCATCGAGCGTGGCGCGGATGCGGCGCAGGATGGCGTGGGTCTCGGGCAGGTTCTCGTTGGAGGTGCCCTCGCGCTCGATCAGGTACGGCACCGCGTCCAGACGCAGGCCGTCCACGCCCAGGTCCAGCCAGAAGCGCATCACTTCCAGCACGGCTTCCATGACCGCCGGGTTGTCGAAGTTCAAGTCCGGCTGGTGCGAGTAGAAGCGGTGCCAGAAGTACTGGCCGGCTTCCGGGTCCCAGGTCCAGTTGGACTTCTCGGTGTCGCAGAAGATGATGCGGGTGCCGGCGTAGTCCTGGTCGCTGTCGGACCACACGTAGAACGCGCGCTCCGGCGAGCCGGCCGGGGCCATGCGCGCACGCTGGAACCAGGGATGCTGGTCGGAGGTGTGGTTGATCACCAGCTCGGTGACGATGCGGATGCCGCGCGCGTGCGCCTGCTCCACGAAGCGCTGGAAGTCGGCGATGCTGCCGTAGTCCGGATGCACCGCCATGTATTCGGCAATGTCGTAGCCGTCGTCGCGGCGCGGGCTGGGGTAGAACGGCAGCAGCCAGATCGTATCCACGCCCAGGTCGGCGATGTAGTCGAGCTTGGAGATCAGCCCGGGGAAGTCGCCGATGCCGTCGTCGTTGGAATCGAAGAACGACTTGACGTGCACCTGGTAGATGATCGCGTCCTTGTACCAGCGCGCATCGCCGACCGGTGCGCGCGGCTCGAGGTGGGGGGACGACGGCGCGGCGACATTCATGCAGGAACTCCGGCGCGGATGCGCCACAGGGAGAACGGCCGCGACGGATCGAGGCGGATGTGTTGGGTCTTGCCGTACCAGGTGAAGTCGTGGCCGTCCCACAGGTCGCGCACGGCGACGCTGGCGTGGTCGGGCAGGCCCAGTTCCCACAGCGGCACTTCGATCTGCGCGTTCTGCGCCGCATGCGGATCCAGGCTCACCGCCACCAGCACCAGGCTGCGCCCGCGCGCCAGATGCGCGGCGTCGAGGAACTTGCCGAAGTACAGCACCTGCTCGTTGTGCGCGACGTAGAAGCGTGTGCCCAGGTGCGACTGCAGTTCCGGATGCTGGCGGCGCAGCAGGTTGAGGCGGGTGATCTCCTCGACGATGTCGCCCGGCGCGCGCTCCGGCCACACGCGCAACTGGTACTTCTCCGAGTCGAGGTATTCCTCCTTGCCCGGCAGCGGCGTGGCCTCGCACAGTTCGAAGCCCTGGTACATGCCCCACAGCCCGGACAGCGTGGTCGCCAGCGCGGCGCGGATCAGGTGCCCGCTGCGCCCGCTGTGCTGCAGGAACAGCGGATTGATGTCCGGGGTGTTGACGAAGAAGTGCGGGCGGAAGCACTCGCTGGGCGCGCCGCTGTTGAGTTCCTCGATGTAGGCCTGCAGTTCGGCCTTGTGCTGGCGCCAAGTGAAATAGGTATAGGACTGCGAGAAGCCTACCTTGGCCAGCCGATACATCGGCTTGGGCCGGGTGAAGGCCTCGGACAGGAACACCACCTGCGGATGGCGCCCGCGCACTTCGGCGATCAGCCATTCCCAGAACGGGAACGGCTTGGTGTGCGGGTTGTCGACGCGGAACAGGGTGACGCCTTCGTTGACCCAGAAGAGCAGCGCATCGCGCAACGCGTTCCACAGCGCCGGCACTGCGCCGCTGGCGTAGAAGTCGACGTTGACGATGTCCTGGTACTTCTTCGGCGGGTTCTCCGCGTACGGGATGGAGCCGTCGGCGCGCCAGGTGAACCAGTCGGGGTGGTTGCGCAGCCAGGGATGGTCCGGCGCGCACTGGATGGCGAAGTCCAGCGCCAGTTCCAGGCCGTACTCGGCCGCGGCCGCGCGCAGGCGGCGAAAACCGTCGAGCCCGCCCAGCTCGGGATGCACCTCGGTATGCCCGCCCTCGGCCGAGCCGATCGCATACGGGCTGCCGGGTTCGCCCGGCTCGGCGGTCACCGCGTTGTTGCGGCCCTTGCGGTTCTTCTCGCCGATGGGATGGATCGGCGGCATGTACAACACGTCGAAGCCCATCGCCTGGATGTGCGGCAGCCGCGCGATCACGTCGTCGAAGGTGCCGTGGCGCTGCGGGTCGCCGCTCTGCGAGCGCGGGAACAGTTCGTACCAACTGGCGAAGTGCGCGGCGCGGCGTTCGGCCTCGACCCGGAAGGTCATCGGGTACTCGGTGCGGAACGGCTTGGCGTCGGCGCGCGCCATCGCCTCGGCGGTGTCGGGTTCGAGCAGCAACTGCGCCTTCTCGGCCAGGTCGTCGGTGCGGGCGATGCGGTTGGCGATGGCTTTCAGCCGCGTGGCCAGCGCGCCGCGGCTACGGCCACGTGCGGCCTCGACCTGGGCCAGTGCTTCCTGCACGTCCACCGGCAGCAGCGTGCCGGCGGCGCGCTTCTTTTCCAGGTCGGCGTGGGTGGTGGCGTAGACGTCGCGCCAGGCTTCGATGCGGAACTCGTAGCGGCCCAGGCGCTGCAGCGGGAACTCGCCGCGCCAGCGGTCGTTGCCGAGCGCGCGCATCGGCGCGCTCGACCAGGTACGCGCATCGGCGGCACGCCACAGCAGCGCCACGGCAATGCGGTCGTGGCCATCGCAGAACGCGTCGGCTTCCACGCAGACGCGGTCGCCGACCGTGCGTTTGACCGGGAAGCGTCCGTCGTCCACCGACGGCGTCACCGCCTCGATGCACACCCGCGCCTCGCCGGCGGCGACCTCGGCCGGGGTGCGTGCGCGCGCCGCGGTCAGCACCGGGCGCGCCGGCAGGCTGCGATAGATGCGCACCTCGCCCGCTTCCAGGGTGCCGCCCTGCTCGCCCTGGATCGGCTCGCCATGGTCGCTGAGCAGACCCTCGCTGTCGCCGAGCAGGCGCAGCAACGCCGGCCCGGGCACCGGCAGCAGGTGGTCGCGGTCGCTGTTGAGCAGCACCAGCCATGGCGCGGCGTCCAGCGGTTCCACCGCCACCGCGGTGAGCGCGCCGTCGCGCAGCAGCGGGCGCAGGCGCAGCGACGCGGTGGCGTCGGGCAGCGATGCGGCCGGCGTGGACGCATCGCTCTCGGAGGATTCGTGCTGCGCAGACGTGGGCTGCCCGTGTTCCGTCGGTGTGTCCTGCGCGGCGATCGCCCAGGCCCCCCCGAACGCCGCGGCCAGGCGTTGCCGCTGTACGCGCGGCAAGGGCAGCGGCGTATCCGAGGCCGTCTCGGCATCGACGGTGGCGACCACGCAGCGCGCCAGCGCACGCAGGGCGCTGTCCTCGTCGAAGAACCAGTCGCCGCGACCGTCCCACCAGGCCAGGGAGGAGAACGCGGCATCGAAGCCGGCGCCGGCCAGGCCGCGCAAGGCGTCCAGGCCCAAGCCGGGCGTCCACGCCAGCAGCCGCGCCTGCGGCGCATGTGCGTGGACCCCGTCGATCAGCGTGCGCCACAGCGACGCCGGCACGCGCTGCGGCTGCAATACGCGGAAGCCGGCCACGCCGCTATGCACCCAGTCGAGCAGCCGCGCGCTCCACCACTGTGCCAGTCCAGCTCCTTCTTCCGCGGAGGCGAAGCGGCCCACCGCGATGTCCGGCGCGGCGCGTTCGGCGCGCGGATCCGGCAGCGCCGAGCTGCGTGCGCGGAACCAGTGCGGATGTTCCTGCAGCAGGCGGCTGCCGCCGCCGATCTCGTCGATGCGCAGGTCCAGCAGCACGCGCAGGCCGTGCTGTTCGGCGCGTTGCAGCCAGTGCCGCAGTCGCGCCTGCCCAGCCGGATCCTCGCTTGTCGGATCCTGCAGGCGGCCATCCGCGTCCTGAACGAAAGGATTGGACATCACTACGTGATCGCAGCCATTGGCCTTGGCGGCGCCCATGGCCACCTCAAGCGTGGCCTCATCGTGGTGGCTAAGAGGGGCCAACAGACAAGCATGCATTCGTATATCCCGTTCAGCGTGATGAGGAGTACGCGATCCAGACCGCAGCGGCGACATCGGCAACCCGGATCAGCCATGTCACTGGGCGCAAACGGGTGCGACTGCGATACGCCGCGTCGCGATCGAATCAGGCGCCGAAGCGCCCATGACCCTCGGTGGCACGCGGCAGGGTCACAAGACCACAGGGGATGCCAATGAAACGTGTTCATGGCATTAAGCAAGCGCATACGCCGGCGCGCCCGCGCATGGGCTGGACCGGCGCCAACGCACCGCCACCCCTGGCGTTTCAGGGGACAATGAGACGTATCGCCACGGCAGTGCGTCTTAACTTCATCGCGAATTCACACTCCTATTACACGCCGTACCGCAGGTCGCAGGGATGCCGTGGCGGCTCGAACGGTAGAGAGGCAGCCCTGGTACCGTCGCAAGGCTCTCGCCGTCACTAAGCAATTGGCATCGACTACAATTCGCAAGGACTCGGAGCTCATCGGGCATGGAGAGCGCAATGCGATTTTCGAAACTCATTTGTTTTTCGGCGTTCGGCGCCTTGCTGGCGTGTCATGCGCCAATGGCCAGTGCAGCCTCCTGCGAAGAGAACTTCAGCATGAGTTCCTCGTCGCAGGTCTTGATGTTCAGCGCATGGAGAACGTCGGAAAAACTGGACCCACTCGAAGCCATCGCGCAAATCCATCAAGTCGCCAAGCAAGAAGGATTCACCATCGGCGAACAGAAGAGCGAAGGCGGGAAAACGGAACTCACGTTTTCCCAGGACGCCACGAGCAACTCCCGCAGCTTTGATGTCGTTGCCACGGCGGACCGAAACCTTAATACATTGACGCTCATTGCCGTATTGCCGCCCGGCATGCAAGCCAAGCCGGAGGACATGCGCAGCGCCATGTGCGGGATGTTGGCGAAGGTAAGACTAGACACCGGCGACGGCAGGAACGAAGGGACCGCGAAGTCCACGGCATCGGCATCCGGCAAGCTCAACGTGCTGGAACCCCGATCGGTCTTCGACCTTGGCGCTGCTCAGGCCGCGCTCGAGCCGGGCACCTCCACCATCAAGGGCACGGCCTGCGCGGTGCATCACGTGGAGAATGGCGGAGGCACTTACCTGGCGCGCAACCAATCCATCTCCCTATTCCCGGTTACGCCCTACCTCAAGGAAGCAATTGCGCTTTCGTCGAATATGAAGCAGGGGCGCGACACCCTCAAGGTCTCGCCAATGGCCCTGCAGGTCCGCGTCGATGGCATGACCGACGACAAGGGACAATTTCAATTCTCCAACCTCAAGCCGGGAAACTACTACCTCCTGGCGACGATGGCGCTGGATGTCCAGGGAAGCACCACCAGGAATCTGGGCACCAGCCTGGAAGGCGTCGAAGGCCGGCCTACGGTGACCACCTATTATCAGACCGAGAATTTCACATCCAGATTCAATGATGTCCTCGAGAAATTCGTCGAGATCAAGACCCCTGGACAGACCGTGAAAGTCACGCTTTCGCCTAAAGGCTTCTTTAAAGGGCGGGCCGGGCTGCTCGGTTGCATCTAGCTGTGTAAACCCACCACGTTGTTCAGTGGAATTCGGGAGATGGGAGGTTTGTAGCCGAGGCTGGCGTGTGGTCGATGCCAGTTGTAATGATGCAGCCAGCCCGAGAAGGCGTTGGCGCGTTGCGTGGAGTCGATAA
>NZ_NQYT01000066.1:0-21811 GCF_009192935.1 Xanthomonas sp. LMG 12461 | reverse complement strand
GGCGGTGACCGAGTGGCGGGTGATGGCGGTGCTGGCGCTGTATCCGGGGCTGTCGGCCGGCGAGGTCTCCGAGCGCACCGCGATGGACAAGGTAGCGGTGAGCCGGGCGGTGGCGCGGCAGCTGGAGCGTGGCTTCATCCAGCGCGAGACCCACGGCGACGACCGCCGCCGCTCGGTGCTGCACCTGACCGCGGCCGGGGTGGAGGTGTACCAGGTGGTGGCACCGATGGTGCTGGAATGCGAGCGGCGCCTGCTGGCGCCCTTCAGCGAGGACGAGCAGCGGCTGCTGAACCGGCTGATCGACCGCCTGGCGGCCGAGGGCCTGCCGAGCATGACCGGGCGCTGAGGCGCCGGGGCCCGTGACACCGGGGCCTCGAACACCGCAGGAGCGGCTTCATCCGCGACAGGGCATTCCTTGGAAGCCCGGTCGCGGCTGACCCCACGAAAGGGGACAAGACCCGCTCCTACGAGAATTGCGCTTCGCGGCCGCTCAGGCCTTGGGCGGTGCCCATTCCTTGAGGAAGTCCGAGAACTTCCTGCGATCGTAGTCCTTGCCCTTCTGCAGGTCGGCGAGCACCTGCGAGTGCAGCAGCTTGCCGTCGGCGTCGAGCACCAGCAGGTGCGGGAAGTCGACGATCTTCGGGTACTGCGCCATGAACGCGTCGTTCTTGTTGGCGTCGCTGACGTTGACCTTGACCCAGACGAAGTTCGCATCGCGGAAGCTGCGCAGCTCCGCATCGCCCTCGATGAAGGTGTCCAGGGTGTGGCACCAGTCGCACGCCTCGTTGCCCACGTCGAGCAGGATGCGCTTGCCGCCGCGCTTGGCCTCGACCATGGCGGTGTCCAGGTCGTCGGCCGGATTGCGCTGCGGATCGAACTGCGCGCCCAGGGCCTTGGCCGCGGCCACGTCGGCGGCGGCCGGGGTATTGCCCGAGGCCACCGGCTGGTTGGGGTCGGCCACCGGCGGCTTCTGCACCGAGGTGTCCAGCGGCTTGGCCGGCGCCTGCGCGTCGGGCGGCGCCGCGGTCTGCCCGCACGCGCTCAGCGCCAGCATCGCCGCCAGGGCAGCGCAGATCGTCTTGTTCATCGCCATTGCGTCGTCCTCAGGTTACTTCACACCGTGCATCAGCTTGCTGATCAGCGGCGCGATCAGGAACAGCACCACGCCGGCGCCCAGCAGCGCCCAGAAGCCGAAGGTATACCCACCCAGCGCGGAAGACACGGTCATGCCGCCTTCGCCGCTGACATGGCTGGCGAAGATGCCGGACAGGTTGTTGCCGATGCCGGTGGACAGGAACCAGCCGCCCATGCCGAAGCCGACCAGGCGCACCGGCGCCAGCTTGGTCACCATCGACAGCCCGATCGGCGACAGGCACAGCTCGCCCACCGACTGGATGACGTAGACCATGAACAGGGTCCAGAACGGGATCTTGCCGGCGTCGTTGACCAGGCTCGACAGCGCGAACATCAGCAGCAGGAAGGCCAGACCGTTGAACACCAGGCCCAGCGCGAACTTGCGCGAGATCGACGGATTGAAGCGGCCGGCCTTGACCCAGATCCAGGCGATGACCGGCGCCAGAGTGATGATCGCCAGCGAGTTGACCGACTGGAACCATGCGGTCGGGAAGGTCCAGTCGCCGAACTGGCGGTTGACGATCTCGTCGGCGAGGAAGGTGAAGGAACTGCCGGCCTGCTCGAAGAACATCCAGAACAGCACGTTGAAGGCGAAGATGATCAGCATCGCGATCACCTTGTCGCGCGCGACCTTGCCGTTGCGGATGCCTTCGACCAGCAGCATCACCGACAACCCGACGAAAATCGCGCCGAGGATCCAGGCCAGCACGGTCGCGGCGGCAAGCGTCTTCTCGTAGTCGAGCGCGCCCTGCACATACACCGGCTTCAGCCAGCCGAGCGCCATCAGCGCATCGGCCACGTACCGGGCCAGCCCGCCGCCGAGCACGAAATAGATGACCGGGACCGCCAGCACGCACCCCAGCAGCACCGCGACGACACGGCCGCCGGTGCCGGGCTCGGCCGCGCCGATCCCCTTGAGCTGGGCGCGACCGACCAGGAACCACAGCAGGCTGATCAGCATGCCGACGCCGGAGGCGATGAACACCATCTTGTACGACGGCATCGCGACGGTGCCGAACACTTTCTCGGCCAGCATCTGGGTCAGCACCGGCGAGACCATGGCGCCGATGTTGATGCCCATGTAGAAGATGGTGAAGCCGCTGTCCCGACGCGGATCGGCCACGCTGTAGAGCTTGCCGACCATGGTCGAGATGTTCGGCTTGAACAGGCCATTGCCGACGATGATCGTGGAGAGCCCCAGCTCGAACACCTGCTGGTTGGGGATGGCGATCATGAAAAGACCGGTCGCCATCACCGCCGCACCGACCAGGATCGAGCGCTGGTACCCGAGCACCCGATCGGCGATGTAGCCGCCGAAGATCGCCGCCGCGTACACCAACGCCAGGTAGGCCCCGTACGTGGCGCTGGCCGGCGCCTGGCCGGCGCCCTGCCCGTCGTAGAACTGCGCCACGATGTACAGCACCAGCGCCCAGCGAATGCCGTAGAACGCGAAGCGTTCCCAGAATTCGGTCATGAACAGCATCCACAGGGGGCGCGGATGCCCCAGCAGGGTCTTGAATTCGGGCGGTTGCGCTGACGGCGGTTGCGGTGAGGCGGGGTGGTTCGACGCGACGACGTCAACGCTCATGCGGTGTTCCCTTGCGTATTCAGGATGGGCTGGGGCGGTGCGGCCGGCCAGGCCGGGCAACGGGCGAGGATCACCGAGCGACGGCGTGGCGTCAAATGCGCGGACGGGCCGGGACTCGGGACCCGGAGCCCGGGACCCGGAAAGGCGGGCCCTCGAAGGCCAGGGATTCCGGGCGAGAAGGCGATGTGCGCATGCGGTACGCCAGCCTCCGCGCGGCGCGCCACACGGAAAGACAGAAGCCTCCGACCACGACGCAGCGCAGCAAGGCCGAGCGGCGCCTGCCAGCGCGCTCCACTACGGCGCTTGCGACGCCCCATCCGGGTCCCGGGTCCCGAGTTCCGGGTCCCGGCTTTCCAGCCCCACCGACGTCCGCACCTCGAACAACTCCGGAAAGAAGGTGAGCGCCAGCGCCTGCTGCAGGAAGCCGACGCCGCTGGAGCCGCCGGTGCCGCGCTTGAAGCCGATCACCCGCATCACCGTGCGCATGTGGCGGAAGCGCCACAGCTGGAACTGGGTCTCCAGGTCCACCAGGTCCTCGCACAGGGAGTACTCGCGCCAGTAGCGGTCGGTGTTCTCGTAGATGCGCTCGAACACCGGGCGCAACAGCGGGTCGCTGACATGCGGCTGGCGCCAGTCGCGGGCATGGTACGGCGCCGGCACCGCGTGGCCGAAGCGGGCCAGGTAGCGCAGGAACTCCTCGTACAGGCTGGGCGCCTCCAGCACCGCCTGCAGCGCCGCCTGGCCCTGCGGGTCGTGGTCGAACACCGGCAGCATCTGCGCGTTCTTGTTGCCGAGCATGAATTCGATGGTGCGGTACTGCAGCGACTGGAACCCGGAGGACGGGCCGAGCACATCGCGAAAGCCCATGTACTCGGACGGGGTCAGGGTCTCCAGCACCGACCACTGCTCGGTGAGCAGGCGCAGCACCTGCTTGCTGCGCGCCAGCACCTTGCGGCACTGCCATACCTGGTCGCGCTGCAGATGCGCGATCGCCGCGCCCAGCTCGTGCGCCAGCAGCTTCAGCCACAACTCGGAGGTCTGGTGCTGGACGATGAACAGCAGTTCGTCGTGGTGCGGCGGGTTCGACAGCGGCTGCTGCGCCGACAGCAGCCGGTCCAGGCGCAGGTAGCCGCCGTAGGTCAGGCGGCCTTCCAGGTCGGTGTGGATGCCGGCTTCGAGCGGGCGCTGGTTCTGTTCGACGGGCATGGGCGGCGTGGGCGTTCCGGGCCGGCAAGGGTACCGCAGCGACGAATGTCACACATTCGTCAGCACCGGCTGACAAACTCCGGCACAATCGTCGGCGGCGCCTGGGGGGTGCCGTCGGTTCATCTGCGTAAGAGCGGCTAACGAAACTACTGCGCAGCCACCAGGCGGGCGCGGACGGTGCTCGGAATCCTCATGTACCACTCGTACATTGCGGTTCCTCCGCGCCGTCCGCACCCACCTGGCGACTGCTCGCTACGTTTCGTTCGCCACTCTTAAGTCCACGTCTTCAAGGATCGGGGAGATCTTGTTCATGCGAACCATGCTGCTTCGAGCTGCAGTGTTGTCGTGCGCGTTGGGGTGTGCCGGGTACGCCCAGGCGCAGGTGGTCATCAGCCAGGTCTATGGCGGTGGCGGCAACAGCGGCGCCACCTACAAGAGCGATTTCGTCGAATTGCACAACAACGGCAGCGAGGCGGTGAGCCTGGCCGGCTGGTCGGTGCAGTACGCCTCGGCCGCCGGCAGCAGCTGGCAGGTCACCCCGCTGAGCGGCAGCATCGCGCCGGGCGGCTACTACCTGGTCAAGCAGGCCGACGGCAGCGGCGGCAGCACCGCGCTACCCACGCCCGACGCCACCGGCACCATCGCCATGAGCGGCAGCGCCGGCAAGATCGCGCTGAGCAAGAGCAGCGCCGCGCTGAGCGGCGCCTGCCCGGCCGGCAACGCCGACTTCGTCGGCTACGGCAGCAGCGCCAGCTGCGCCGAAGGCAGCGCCCCGACCGCCGCGCCCAGCAACACCCTGGCGGTGCTGCGCGGCAACGGCGGCTGCACCGACAGCGACAACAACAACGCCGACTTCGCCACCGGCGCACCGACCCCGCGCAACAGCGCCGCGCCGGTCAGCCTGTGCGGCGGCGGCAACCTGCCGGTGGCCAGCGTGGCCAACGTCAGCCGCGCCGAAGGCGACAGCGGCAGCAGCGCATTCGTGTTCACGGTGACGCTGAGCCAGCCGGCCGGCAGCGCCGGCGTCACCTTCACCGTCGCCACCCGCGACGGCACCGCCACCGCCGGCAGCGACTACCAGGCGCTGGCCGCGACCCAGGTGACCATCCCGGCCGGCGAAAGCAGCGCCGAGGTGCGCGTGCTGGTCAATGGCGACACCAGCAACGAACCCGACGAAACCTTCTACCTCGACATCAGCGGCGTCAGCGGCGCGCTGCCGTCCACGCTGACCGCCAGCGGGGTGATCCTCAACGACGACTTCAACCTGGTGCCGATCCACAGCATCCAGGGCAGCGGCGCGCGCTCGCCGCTGGTCGGCCAGGTGGTCGCCACCAGCGGCATCGTCACCGCGCGGCGCAGCGCCGGCTTCTTCCTGCAGACGCCCGACGCCCAGGCCGACGCCGACCCGCTCACTTCCGAGGGCATCTATGTCTACACCGGCAGCGCGCCGCCGGCCGAGGCCGCGGTGGGCAACGCGGTGCGGGTGCAGGCCACGGTGGTCGAATACGTGCCCAGCACCGACCCCAGCCAGCCGCCGCTGACCGAACTGAGCTCGCCGACGGTGCTGCTGCAGTCCACCGGCAATCCGCTGCCGGCCGCGGTCGAGCTGACCACCCGCTTCCCCGACCCGAACGGCGCCTACGACCAGCTCGAGCGCCTGGAAGGCATGCGCGTCACCGTGCCCAGCCTGACCGTCAACACCCCGACCCTGGGCAACGTCAACGAGACCAACGCCAGCGCGACCAGCAACGGCGTGTTCCATGCCGTGGTCACCGGCCTGCCGCGCGCCTGGCGCACCGCCGGCGTGCAGCAGCCCGATACGTTGCCGGCGGGCTCGCCGAGCGATGTGCCGCGCTGGAACACCAGCCCGCAGGTGATCGCGGTCGGCAGCGCCGGCCTCGGCGGCGAGCGCCTCGACGTGGCCGCCGGCTGCACCGTGCTCGGCGTCAGCGGTCCGCTGGACTACAGCTTCCGGCGCTACACGATCTATCCGGAAACCGCGCCCACCGTGCAGTGCGACGGCGCCGACCAGCCCAAGCCGGCTCCCGCGCCGCAGGCCGACGACGTCAACATCGCCACCTACAACATGGAGCGCTTCTTCGACGACCAGAACGATCCGGCGATCGGCGAACCGGTGCTGACCGCGGCCGCCTACCAGGCGCGCCTCAACAAGGCCTCGCTGGCGATCCGCAACTACCTCAACACCCCCGACATCCTCGGCACGGTGGAGATCGAGAACCTGAGCGTGCTGCAGACCCTGGCCGACCGCGTCAACCGCGATGCGGTGGCCGCCGGCCAGCCCGATCCGCAGTACGTGGCCTACCTGCAGGAAGGCAACGACGTGGGCGGCATCGACGTCGGCTTTCTGGTCAAGACCGCGCAGGTCGGCGCCGGCATCGCCCGCGTCGAGGTGGTCTCGGTGAGCCAGGAAGGCAAGGCCGCCACCTGGACCGAGCCCAGCGGCACGGTCAGCCTGCTCAACGACCGTCCGCCGCTGCTGCTGAAGGCGGTGGTGCATTTCGCCGACGGCCGCGCGCTGCCGCTGACCGTGGTCGAGGTGCACCAGCGTTCGCTCAACGGCGCCGAGACCGACGACGCCAGCGGCCAGCGCATCCGCGCCAAGCGTCAGGCGCAGGCGGTGTTCCTGGCCAACCTGCTGCAGGCGCGCCAGGCCGCAGATCCCACAGAGCAACTGTTGGTGATGGGCGACTTCAACGCCTTCGAGTTCAACGACGGCTACGTCGATGCGATGGGCACCATCACCGGCCTGCCGGCGGCGGACGCGCAGACCGTGGTGCCTGGCGACGGCGCCACCCTGGTCGATCCGGCGCTGTACAACCTGACCCTGCTGTCGACGCCGGACCAGAGCTACTCCTACGCCTACGACGGCAACGTGCAGTCGCTGGACCACATCCTGGCCAACCGCGCGCTGATGCGCTCGGCGCAGATCGCCAGCCTCAGCGAAGGCCATGCGCGGCTCAACGCCGACTTCCCGGCCGTGGCCCGCAACGACGCCAACTCCCCGGCGCGGCTGTCCGACCACGACCCGGCGGTGGTGCTGATCAAGCTCAAGCCGCTGGAGCGCGCCGACCTGAGCCTGCGCGTGAGCGCCGCCAACGCGTCCGTCTATGCCGACGACACCATCCGCTACAGCGTGGAACTGGCCAACGCCGGTCCGGACGCGGCGCGTGCGGCGGCAGTCGCCTTCGCCCTGGACGCGGCGGTGGCCCCGAGCGTGACCGCCGCCCCGGGCTGGGACTGCGCCGCGCCGGAGGTGGCTGCGCAGACCGTGGTCACCTGCAGCACCGCGCAGTTCGCCGCCGGCACCACGCCGCGCTTCGAGGTGGCAGTGCCGGCCGGCACCGCCCTGGTCGGGCGCAGCCTGAGCCTGGCCGCATCGGTGGCCTCGCAGACCGAGGACCCCAACCCCGGCGACAACGGCGGCGGCGCCACGGTGGCGGTGCAGGCGCGTCCGGCCGGCGACCTGGCGGTGTCGATCGACGGTCCGGCCACCCTGCCGTTCTTTGCCTTCTTCGCCGACTACCGCATCGACGTGCGCAACCACGGCAATGCGCCGGTGCAGGGCGCCAGCCTGGAGATCGACGGCAGCACCCTGTCGGCGCTCACCGCGCTGGTGCCGCCGCGCGGCTGGCAGTGCGTGCGGCAGAACCACGGCCTGCGCAGCGCGCGCTTCCAGTGCCGCAGCGGCGCCGACCTGGCGCCGGGCGCCAGCGCCGCGTTCCGCCTGAGCCTGGCGACACGGCCGCTGCCGGCCGACCGCCAGATCGTGATCGGCGCCAGCGCCGGCTCGACCTCGGCCGATGCCGACCCGAGCGACAACAGCGCGCGCTTGAGCACCCGCGTGGAGGGGCTGCGCCTGTTCGGCCGCTGATCGCGGCAAGCGGTGCAGACGAAAGGGCGTGGCCGCAAGGCCACGCCCTTTTTGCTTGGGGCGACGCCACCCGGCGCCGATCACGTGCTGCCGAAAGCGCTATCGCGCAGGAGCGGCGTCAGCCGCGATGGAGTATCCCCGGTAACGCCGGTCGCGGCTGAAGCCGCTGTTACGAGGCGACGTCCATGCGGCTTGAGGGTGCGTAGCGGGCGATGCGCGATGCCCTTGCGCTGCTGCTGCACGCGTGCGCCTTCTGTCCCTGTCCGACACTCTCGCCTCCAGCGCGCACCGCACCGCCGGCATGTACCACCGCCACCGGTGGACACCCAGGCGCACATGAACGGCATGCATCGCAGTGCAACATCGGCGATACCCAACGCCATCAATCGGCAACGCGGCGCGACCACGCTTTTCTTGTGCGATACGGCATCGCCGCGTGCTGCGGTGCACGACGGCTTTTGTGCACGGCTTCCTTAACATGCCGACTCATATCATTTGAAACTTGTTGTCGAGAGCGCCATCGCCATGAGCATCGCCGCCCAGTTCGAAATTGAGTTCCTGCAGTACCTCGACGCGGGCGGCCAGCCGGTCCGCGACGCGCTTCCGGCCGATTCGGCCAACCCGCAGACGCTGCTGGCGCTGTTCAAGCAGATGCTCTACGTGCGCACCTTCGACAGCAAGGCGGTGGCCCTGCAGCGCACCGGCAAGCTGGGCACCTACGCCTCCTGCCTGGGCCACGAGGCCACCCACATCGGCATCGGCGCGTCGATGCGCCGCGGCGACGTGCTGGCGCCCAGCTACCGCGAGTACGGCGCGATGTTCATGCGCGGCGTGCGTCCGCGCGAGATCCTGCTGTACTGGGGCGGCGACGAGCGCGGCAGCGACTTCCAGCGCGATTCCGACGCCGCCCGCGACTTCCCGATCTGCGTGCCGATCTCCACCCAGTGCCTGCACGCGGCCGGCGCCGCGCTGGCGTTCAAGCTACGCGGCGAACCCCAGGTGGCGGTGGCCACCTGCGGCGACGGCGGCTCGTCCAAGACCGACTTCTACGCCGCGCTCAACTCCGCCGGCGCGTACCAGCTGCCGCTGATCCTGTGCGTGATCAACAACGGCTGGGCGATCTCGGTGCCGCGCAACGCACAGACCGGCGCGCATACCCTGGCGCAGAAGGGCCTGGCTGGCGGCCTGCACTGCCTGCAGGTGGACGGCAACGACCTGATCGCCGTGCTCGAAGCGATGCGCCAGGCGCGCGAGCGCGCGTTGGCCGGCCAGGGCGGCACGGTGATCGAGTTCATGACCTACCGCCTGTCCGACCACACCACCGCCGACGACGCGCGCCGCTACCGCGACGACGCCGAGGTCAAGCAGGCCTGGGAACGCGAGCCGCTGCTGCGCCTGCGCACCTGGCTGAGCGCGCAGGGCCTGTGGAGCGAGGAAGAGGAAGCCGCGTGGAAGCAGGAATGCGCGCGCCTGGCTGACATCGAACTCAATGCCTACCTGGAAACCCCGGTGCAGCCGGTGGAAGCCATGTTCGATTACCTGTACGCCGACCCGCCGCCGGACCTGCTCGCGCAGCGCGCCGAGGCCATCGCCCTGGAGCAGCGCCATGGATGAGTTGAGCCCCCGCCTCGCCGACCACGCGGCCGCGTCTGCGGCCGGCACCGCCCACAGCGCCGCCACCGCGCGCGGAGACAGCCCGATGACCAGCACGCCCATTACCCTGATCGAAGCGGTGACCCAGGCGCTGGCCTGGGAACTGCAGCACGACCCGTCGGTGCTGGTGCTGGGCGAGGACGTGGGCGTCAACGGCGGCGTGTTCCGCGCCACCGCCGGCCTGCAGCAGCGCTTCGGCGCGCAGCGCGTGCTCGACACCCCGCTGGACGAGACCACCATCGCCGGGCTCAGCGTCGGCCTCGCCGCGCAGGGCATGAAGCCGGTGGCCGAAGCGCAGTTCGACGGCTTCGTGTACCCGATGGTCGATCACCTGATCTGCCACGCCGCGCGCCTGCGTACCCGTACGCGTGGCCGCCTGCACTGCCCGATGGTGCTGCGCGTGCCGTGGGGCGGCGGCATCCGCGCGCCGGAGCACCACAGCGAAGCCAACGAAGCCATCTTCACCAACGTGCCTGGCCTGCGCGTGGTGCTGCCGTCCTCGCCGCAGCGCGCCTACGGCCTGCTGCTGGCGGCGATCCGCGAGCCGGATCCGGTGATCTACATGGAACCCAAGCGCATCTACCGGCAGTACAAGGAAGTGGTCGCCGACGATGGCGAGGCGCTGCCGCTGGACGTGTGCTTCGTGCTGCGCGACGGCACCGACGTGACCCTGGTCGCCTGGGGCGCGCAGGTCAAGGAAGCGCTGGAGGCCGCCGACCGCCTCGCCGCCGACGGCATCAGCGCCGAAGTGATCGACGTGGCCACGCTGCGCCCGCTGGACTTCGACACCATCGCCGAATCGGTGGCGCGCACCGGCCGCTGCGTGATCGTGCAGGAGGCCCCGCGCAGCGCCGGCTTCGGCGCCGAGATCGCCGCGCGCCTGGCCGAGCAGTCGATGTACGACCTGGTCGCGCCGGTGCAGCGCGTGACCGGCTACGACACCCACATCCCGCTGTTCCGGCTGGAAATGAAGTACCTGCCGAGCACCGACAAGATCGTCGCGGCGGCCAAGCGGGCGATGGCCGCGGGTTGATATGCAGGCACGTCTGATCAGCGATTACCGCGCCGCCTATCCGCATCCGATCCGCATCGCCGCCGGCGAGCGGGTCGCGCTGGGCGTGCGCGACGAAGAGTGGCCGGCGTTCGTCTGGATCACCGGCACCGCCGGCAGCGCCGGCTGGGCGCCGCTGGCCTGGCTGCAGCCGACCGGCGACGGCCATGCCGTGGCGATGCGCGACTACGATGCGCGCGAACTCGATGCCGCGCAGGGCGACACCGTCGTCCTGCATCACGAATACGGCGACTGGTGGTGGGCCGAGCGCGCCGACGGCACGCAGGGCTGGCTGCCGGCACGCGACCTGGAACTGCTGGAAGAGACCACATGAGCCAAACCAAGAATTTCAATCTGCCCGACCTGGGCGAAGGCCTGCCCGACGCGACCATCGTCGAGTGGTTCGTCAAGGAAGGCGACACCATCCGGCTGGACGAGCCGCTGGTGTCGATGGAAACCGCCAAGGCGGTGGTCGAAGTGCCGTCGCCGGTCTCCGGCAAGGTGCTGAAGCTGGCCGGCGCGCCGGGCGACATCGTCGTCACCGGCAGCATGCTGGCGCAGTTCGCGCCCGACCCGAACCTGCCGCAGCGCGCCGAAGGCCAGGACACCGGCCATCACCATGGCGGCGCGGCACCGGCCGCGTCCGGCAAGGGTGCCGGCGCGGACACCGCTGCGGCCGACGACCGCGTGGTCGCCTCCGACGACGGCGGCGAACTGCACGACGCCGACAACGCGCAGGCCGCGGGCGAGCGCGACGATGCCGGCACCGTGGTCGGCGCGATGCAGAGCTCCAACACCGTGCACAGCGAGCAGGCCGTGTCGGTCGGCGGCGTACGCGCGATGCCGGCGGTACGCGCCCTGGCCAAGAAGCTGGGCGTGGACCTGGGCCGCGTGCGTGCCAGCGGCGCCGACGGCGCAGTCACCCTGGCCGACGTCAAGCAGGCCGCGGCCGATGGTTCGGCGAAAGCCGGCGCCGCTGCAGGAACGGCTTCGGCCGCGACTGCACGGAGCCCTGCCGTCGCGGCTGAAGCCGCTCCTGCGCCGGCCCGCACATCCCAAGCCGCTCCTGCGCGCACCCCGCTCTCCGCCGCCGGCAAGCCGATGCGCACGCAGCCGCCGGGCGTGGCCATGCAGGGCCAGCCCGAGCCGCTGAAGGGCGTGCGCCGCAACATGGCGCGGGTGATGGCCGAGGCGCAGCGCCAGGTGGTGCTGACCACGCTCAACGACGATGCCGACCTGCACGCATGGACGCCGGGCAACGACACCACCGGGCGCCTGGTGCGCGCGATCGTCGCCGCCTGCCAGGCGGTGCCGGCGCTCAACGCCTGGTTCGACGGCGAGGCGCTGACCCGCACCCTGCACGCGCACGTGGACATCGGCATCGCCGTGGACACCGACGACGGCCTGTTCGTGCCGGCCCTGCGCAACGCCGACATGCTCGATGCGAGCGGCGTGCGCGAAGGCATCAACCGCCTGCGCCAGCAGGTGGAGGCGCGCAGCATCCCGGCCTCGGAGCTGAGCGGCTACACCATCTCGCTGTCCAACTTCGGCATGTTCGCCGGCCGCTACGCCACCCCGATCGTGGTGCCGCCGTGCGTGGCCATCGTCGCCGCAGGCCGCGCCCGCCACCAGCTGGTGCCGGTGATGGGCGGCGTGGAGACGCACAAGATTTTGCCGCTGTCGCTGAGCTTCGACCACCGCGCCTGCACCGGCGGCGAAGCGGCGCGCTTCCTGCGCGCGATGATCGACGACCTGGCGCTGCCGGGCTGAGCGCCAGCCGTCTTGCAGATCAGCCGACCTGCCTGACGCCAGACGGTGCATCTGCTGCGCTGACGCAGTAGATGCACCGCCATGGTGGTATGCCCCCCATTGTGGGAGGGACTTCAGTCCCGACGCGACGAACTAAAGGCATTGGGATTGAGCCCGTTCTGCAGCGCAGGCCTCAGCGGCGACATAGAGGGGCGCGTGTTTTCTACGGTCTTCTACACACTTCGGGATGCTCTCCCGAGCAACTCCAGCACAGCGCGTCGGGGCTGAAGCCCCTCCCACAGGGCCACCGGCAGGCGCAAAGGGGCGATATGGGAGTCGCGCTACCGATCGCTTCGGCGTGCATTCTTTGCACATCAGCCGCCCTGGCCGACACGAGGCGAGTCATCCGCTGCGCCTGCCGCAGCGGATGCATCACCATTGTGGGAGGGACTTCAGTCCCGACGCGACGAACAAAAAAGCGGTGGGTCTCAAGCCTTTCTGCAGCGGATGCCACGCAGGTCACGTCACGGGGCATGTTCTCGGCGGTCTTCCAAAAATCGCGTATTCATTCCCCGAGCAGTTCCAGCACAGCGCGTCGGGGCTGAAGCCCCTCCCACAGGGCAGTGACCAAGCGCTACCGGCGGTCCGGGATTGGTGCTGCCGATCACTCTGCATGCATTCGGTGCACATCAGCCGATCTGCATAAAACCAGACGGTGCATCTGCGCACCAGGTACAGCAGATGCGTCCCGTGTGGGAGGGACTTCAGTCCCGACGCGACGAACTAAAAGCACCGCGATTGAGGCCGTTCTGCATTGGATGCCTCGGAGGCCACGCAGAGGCGCGCGTAGTCTCTGCAGTCTTCTACACACTACGGGATGCTCTCCCGAGCAATTCCTGCACAGTGCGTCGGGGTTGAAGCCCCTCCCACAGTGCAGGGACCAAGTGCTACCGGCGGTCCGGCATTGGTGCTGCGATCGCTTCGCATGCATTCGGTGCACATCCGCCGACCTGCATGCACCGTGATGGCGAACCGCTTGGCTCGATTGCGCGTCACACGTCGCAGCTACGGCGATACCGCATCTGCTCGATGCAAAAACCCTGAACGCAACCTGTCTACCACGCGACGCGACGCCGCCGTTATGGTCGCTGCACAGGGGGAGGCACTGCGCCGATCGGCCGCACTGCCCTGAACGTCATGCCACGCATCGCGCCACGGCCGCTCCGCTGCCGCGACGGCGCGCCCTTCCTTCTTGCGTTCGAGGATTCCGCTCATGACTCTGCCACGTCATCATCGTCCGTCGGTGCTGCTGCCGTCCCTGCTGCTTGCGCTCGCCGCCACCTCCGCCAGCGCCGCGCAACGCGTGGATCTGCACGCCAAGAACCCGGACACGCTCGGTACCCAGTACCGCAGCGCCGCCGCGCGCGTCGGCGGCATCCCGGCCGCGGCCGCGGTGCGCCATGCCGAACTGATCGGGCTGGACGCCGAGTCCGCGCTGACCCTGCTCGGCAGCAGCGACGATGCCGACGGCACCGTGCACCGCCGCTACCAGCAGACTTTCCGCGGCATTCCGGTATGGGGCGAGCAGGTGATCGTCAGCGAGCGCGCCGACGGCAGCGTGCGCAGCCTGTTCGGCCGCTCGGTGGCCGGGCTGGCCAGCGAGTTGCCGGCGACTGCCGCCAATGCGCCCAGCGCCACGCTGACTGCCGACCGTGCGTTGCTCCTGGCCCAGCGCGTCGCGCTGGGCGCCGCCCAGGCCGAGCGCCGCATCGAACGCGCGCAGGCGCCGCAGATGATCTATCTCGACGACAGCGACCGCGCGCACCTGGCCTACGTGGTGTCGTTCTTCGCCGATGCGCCGAACGGCGGCGCGCCGAGCAGGCCGTTCGTGATCGTGGATGCGCGCAGCGGCGCCATCCTCAAGCAGTGGGACGCGCTGACCACGCGCGACGCCACCGGCCCCGGCGGCAACGCCAAGACCGGCCAGTACGAGTACGGCAGCGACAGCATCCATGGCTTCCTGGAGGTGGACGACAACTGCCGCATGCAGAACAGCAACGTCAAGTCGGTGAACCTCAACGGCGGCAGCTCCGGCACCACCGCGTACCAGTTCACCTGCCCGCGCAACACCTACAAGGCCATCAATGGCGCCTATTCGCCGATCAACGACGCGCACTACTTCGGCGGCGTGATCGAGAAGATGTATCGCAGCTACGTCGGCGTGGCGCCGCTGACCTTCCAGTTGGTGATGCGCGTGCATTACGGCACGCGCTACGAGAACGCGTTCTGGAACGGCTCGACGATGAACTTCGGCGACGGCAACACGCGGTTCTATCCGCTGGTCAGCGCCGACGTCGCCGGCCACGAGGTCTCGCACGGCTTCACCGAGCAGCATTCCAACCTCACCTATTCCGGCCAGTCCGGCGGCATCAACGAGGCGTTCTCGGACATGGCCGGCGAGGCCACCGAGTACTACCTCAAGGGCACGAACGACTTCAAGGTCGGCACCGAGATCTTCAAGGCCAACGGTGCGCTGCGCTACATGGCCAACCCGACGCAGGACGGCAGCTCGATCGACAACGCCGCCAACTACCGCAGCGGCCTGGACGTGCATTACTCCTCGGGCGTCTACAACAAGGCGTTCTACACCCTGGCCACCACCTCCGGCTGGAACACGCGCAGCGCGTTCGAGGTATTCGCCCGCGCCAACCAGCTGTACTGGACGCCCAGCACCAGCTTCAACAGCGGCGCCTGCGGCGTGCAGACCGCCGCGAGCGACCTGAGCCGCTCGGTGACCGCGGTGCGCAATGCCTTCGCCGCCGTTGGCGTCAGCTGCCCGCAGTAACCTGCCCACTCGCGCACGGCCATCCGCATGGATGGCCGTGCGTTGCAGTTCGGGATTGGGATTGGGGATTGGGGATTGGGGATTGGCAACAGATGCTCTCGCCGATCGTCGCGTAGGAGCGGCGCTTGTCCCCTTTTCGGGATCAGCCGCGACGGGCGAAGTGGCGTGCTTTCCGATGCCGCAATGCGTCGGGACTGAAGTCTCTACCAAAGTGCATCCGGCGAGCTTGCCGCAAGCCCTTGTGGGAGCGGCTCTTGTCCCCTTTTCGGGATCAGCCGCGACGCGCGATGGCCAGGCGCGTCAACGAAGGAAGCCGCGCGTGCGCCGGGTCGGCGATACTGTCCAGTCTCACCTTCGCTGCCCCTCCCGATGCCGTTCGCTTCCCTCGGCCTGTCGCCCGCGCTGTATCCCGCCTTCGCCGCCGCGCTCGCGCGCGTCGGCTGGCAGACGCCCACGCCAATCCAGCAGCAGGCCGTACCGCTCGTCGTCGCCGGCCACGATCTGCTGGCCATGGCGCAGACCGGTTCCGGCAAGACCGCGGCGTTCGCGCTGCCGTTGCTGCAGGCCTGCGCGCAGGCGGCCAGGCCGGCGCGCTCCACCCGCGTGCTGGTGCTGGTGCCGACCCGCGAACTGGCGGTGCAGGTCGCCGACACCTTCGTCGCGCTGGGCCTGGAACTGCCGCGGCGGCCGCGGGTGGTGGTGGCGGTCGGCGGGGTCTCGATCAATCCGCAGATGCTGGCGCTGCGCGGCGGTGCCGACGTGGTGGTGGCCACGCCCGGGCGTCTGCTCGACCTGCTGGCGCAGCGCGCGCTGCAACTGGACGCGGTGGCGCACCTGGTGCTGGACGAGGCCGACCGCCTGCTCGACCTGGGCTTCGGCGCCGAACTGGAGCGGCTGCTGCAACTGCTGCCGCCGACGCGGCAGACCCTGTTGTTCTCGGCCACCCTGCCAGCCCCGATCGCGGCGCTGGCCACGCGCCTGCTGCGCGCGCCGCGACGCATCGGCGACGCCGCCGACGCCGCGGCGATTCCGGCGACGCTGCGTCAGCGCGCGATCGAGGTCGACAGCGACCGGCGTCTGGCCCTGCTCCAGCATCTGTTGGACCACGAGGCCTGGCCGCGGGCGCTGGTGTTCGTGGCCAGCCGGCGCAGCACCGAGCAGGTCGCCACGGCACTGAGCAAGGCCGGCATCGCCGCGCAACCGCTGCACGGCGACCTCGCCCAGGGCCGGCGTCAGCGCACGCTGGAGGCGTTCCGCCAGCAGCAACTGCGCGTGCTGGTGACCACCGACCTGGCCGCGCGCGGCATCGACATCGCCGCGCTGCCGGTGGTGGTGAACTACGACCTGCCGCGTTCCACCGCGGACTACACCCATCGCATCGGCCGCAGCGCGCGCGCCGGTGCCGAGGGCCAGGCGCTGAGCTTCGTCGACGCGGCCAGTGCGGCGCATCTGCGCCTGATCGAAAAGCGGCAAGGCGTGCGCGTGCCGCGCGAACGCATTCCCGGTTTCGAGCCGAAGCAAGCGCCACACCCGGCCGCCGCGCCGGCCACAGAGGCGGCCGCCTCCACCGGCGGCATCAAGGGCAAGCGACCGAGCAAGAAGGACCGGCTGCGCGCGGCGCGTGCGCACAACGGGGAGCCGCCCGCGAGCGGCTGAGCGCCGCCGCGTGGGCTGTACGACGCTTCACTGCGGCATCCGTCGCCAAACAGATGCGTGCCGAGATCAGGCACGTTTCCGGCCAGAACATCAGGACGACCGCGTCGCCATGCTACGCGGGCTTGTCGGACGGATCCGACCAAGGACGCCGGGAGCGTCCGCGCCAACGCGTGCCGCAGTCAGCCCTCCGGCCAGAAACGCCTGGAGGGCCTGGCGCACCGCGGCAAGCGCTGCGGCAATGCCAAAAGGCGCGGGTAGTGGCCTGGAGCCGCACGTCGATTCCACGGCGCCGCCCCCGGCGCGACAGGCACGCCGAATCGCGCTCAGTCCTCGAAGGGATCGTGCTCGCTTTCGTCCTGGCCGCCCTTGGCCCGCGGCGGCCGCGTGCAGGCGCGGCTGCGGATTTCCACGTAGAACTGGTCGCCGACGGCAGCGACCAGCGCGTCGACCGCACGCAGCAGTTCGGCCGGCGGCAGCACCGCGGCGGTGGCTTCCTCGGTGCCGAACAGGGTGTCGAAATCCCAGTAGTCCGCACCGGCCGGCAAGGTCTTGCGGCGCTCGCGGCGGATGTACTTGCGGATTTCGTGCTTGGCGGCATCGAGCAGGCGGTCGGGATGCTTGCCTTCGATGCGGAGCCGGTAGGTCTTCTTCACTGCGGGAAATCCTGGAAAGGGAATGCGGCGGTCATCGCAGGGCGACGGCGCGGCGGGCGCACCGACGGACGGCGCGTACGACGGCCGCCATGGTGCCAGAAGCGGCCGCACGCTGCGGATTGCGCGGATAATCGGGGCACGCCCCATGGCACGCAGGAGCCACCGATGACCGATCCGTCCGCTTTCGCGGGATACCGCGTGCTCGTTGCCGGCGCCAGCCGCGGGATCGGCCTGGCGATCGCCGATGCCTTCGCCCGCCATGGCGCCGCAGTGGCGATCTGCGCGCGCAGTCCCGCGCCGCTGGCCGACGCCACCGCGCAGCTGCAGCGCCACGGCCACCCGGTCGCGGCGCAGTGCTGCGATCTGGCCGACGCCGCGCAGATCCAGACCTGGGTGGCCCAGGCCGCGGACGCACTGGGTGGCATCGACGTGATGATCAACAACGCCTCCGGCTACGGCCATGGCGACGACGATGCGAGCTGGCAGGCCGGCTTCGACATCGACCTGATGGCCGCGGTGCGCTGCAACCGCGCCGCGTTGCCGCACCTGCGCGGCAGTGGTCGCGGCTGCATCCTCAACATCAGCTCGATCAACGGCCTGCGGCCGACGCCGCGGGTGCCGGCGTACTCGGCGGCGAAGGCGGCGCTGAACTACTACACGACCACCCTGGCGACGCAGCTGGCGCGCGAGCGGATCCGGGTCAATGCGATCGCGCCCGGTTCCATCGAGTTCCCCGGCGGCCTGTGGGAGCAGCGCCGCCAGCAGCAGCCCGAGCTGTACCGGCAGATCCGCGCGAGCATTCCGTTCGGCGCCTTCGGCGCGATCGACGATGTCGCCAACGCGGCACTGTTCCTGGCCTCGCCGCAGGCACGCTGGATCACCGGCCAGGTGCTGGCGGTGGACGGCGGGCAGTCGCTGGGCGCCTGAGGAGGCTCGGTGTGCGGCCGCGTCCAGTGCGCGCGAGCGCGCTGCGGCGAGTGTGGGCTGCACGCGATGCCGTGGTGATGTGGCCTGGCGCCGGCGTCACACCGCGGACGACCCACAGAGAAGTCGCCCAAACGTGCGTTGGCGGGCAATGCTGCGGACTCGCGCACGACGCTCCAATCCCGAATCCCCACTCCCCAATCCCGGCCCCTAAACCAACTGCGCCGCATCGACGATCTGCACGCCCGGGCGCGGCTGCAGTGCGGCCGCGACCAGCGCCGCGGCGATGCGTTCGGCCGGATTGATCCGGTAGCGCCGCGGCAGCAGCGGCCCGAGCGCACGCAACACCACGCTGGCGGCATGCTCGCCGCGGCGGCGTTGCGCACGCTCGCCGCCGATCAGGCCCGGCCGCACCAGGGTCAGCGACGTAAAGCCGAGCACGCGCAGGTCGTGTTCCAACTCGCCCTTGACCCGGTTGTAGAACGCCCATGACCGCGGATTCGCGCCCAGCGCGGAGTTCAGCGCGAAGGCCTCGGTGCCGTGCTGGCGCAGCAGGCGCGCGATCGCCAGCGGATAGTCGTGATCGACCCGGCGGAACGCCTCCCGCGAGCCGGCCTGGCGCATCGTGGTGCCGAGCGCGCAGATCGCCGCCTCTACCTGCCACCACGGCGCCTGCGTCGGCAGCGCGTCGAAGTCGAGCACCGGGTTGAACAGCTTGGGATGGACCAGCTCCAGCGCGCGCCGGGTCGGCGCGATCACCGCGCTGCAGGCGGGGGCGGCCAGCAACTGGCGCAGCGCGTGGCCGCCGACCAGGCCGGTGGCGCCGGCGAGCAGGATTTTCATGAAGCGTCCTTGGAGGCTGGCTGGGGGAGGTGGCGACTATCGCAGGGGCGGCGGCAAGGCGTTGTGGGTGGGGTGTGCGGTGCAAGGCGGTCCATGAGGCGCTGCGCGGCCGTACCCTCACCCCAACCCCTCTCCCGGAGGGAGAGGGGCTTCAGCTGTTCCCTTCTCCCATCGGGGGAAGGTGCCCCGCAGGGGCGGATGAGGGTTCGGGGCGCCAGCCAGCCTGGTCCTCGCATGCTCCTGCCTGCCCCACACACGGTCGCCGCGCCGCAGCAGGTACGCCACAATAGCCGCCCCATCGCGCCGGCCGGCGCGCTGCAACCTATGAGGAGCGGTTCGATGTTCGTGGTGTGCGGAGAGGCCTTGTACGACATCTTCATCGACGGCTACGCCGGCACCTCGGTCGGGATGACCGCGCGCCAGGGCGGTTCGCCGTTCAACGTGGCGATCGGCCTGGCCCGCCTGGGCGCGCCGTCGGCGCTGTTCACCGGCCTGTCCACCGACCCGCTCGGCCGCCAGCTGCGCGCCACCCTCGAAGGCGAAGGCGTGGCCCTGGACTACTGCATCGACAAGCGCGAGGCCACCACCCTGGTGATGGTCGCGCTGGACGCGAGCGGCGTGCCCAACTACGCCTTCTACGGCACCGGCTGCGCCGATCGCGCGCTGACCGAGGCCGACCTGCCGGCGCTGGACGCACGCGTCGGCGGCCTGCATTTCGGCTCCTACACCCTGGTCGCCGAGACCACCGCCAGCACCTTCCAGGCACTGGCCGAGCGCGAGCGCGGGCAGCGGCTGATCTCGCTGGATCCGAACGTGCGGCCGACGGTGGAGCCGGACATGGCGGTGTGGCGCGCGCGGCTGGCGCGCTGGATCGCGCTGGCGCACGTGGTCAAGGTCAGCCAGGAGGACATCGAGCTGCTGTATCCGCAGCAGGATCCGTTCGCCATCGCCCGCAGCTGGCTGCAGCAGGGGCCGTCGCTGGTGGTGATGACCCTCGGCGGCGACGGCGCGGTGGCCTGGCGCGGCGACAGCGAAGCGCGCGTGCCCGGCCGCGTGGTGCAGGTGGTCGATACGGTCGGCGCCGGCGACAGCTTCCAGGCGGCGCTGCTGCAGCAGTTGCCCGATCCGGCCGCGCTGGCGGCGCTGGGCAGCGAGCCGGCCGCGCTGGAGCGCCTGCTGCAGTTCTGCGTGGCCGCCGCAGCGATCAACTGCACCCGCGCCGGCGCCAATCCGCCCAGCCTGGACGACGTCCGCGCCGCGCTCTGAGGCCAGCCGACGGCATGCACGCGGCGCCCGCGGCCGGGTTGCCTATGATGGGCCGGCCGCCTGCGGCGACACATCCACCGGGAGACCTGCCTTGACCGACCTGTCCGAGATCGCCGTACGCCTGGGGATCGCCGCCCTCGCCGGCGCGGCGATCGGATTGAACCGCGACCTGCACGGCAAGCCGATCGGCATCCGCACGCTGGGCCTGGTCGGCCTGGCCACCGCGATGGTGGTGCTGCTGGCCGACCCGCTCGGCAAGGGCGGCTTCACCGATGCCGGCAGCCGCGTCATCCAGGGCATCCTGACCGGCATCGGCTTCCTCGGTGCCGGCGTCATCTATCACGTCGAGAAGCACGTGCGGGTCCACGGCCTGACCAGCGCCGCCTGCGTCTGGCTCACCGCCTGCGTCGGCATCATGTGCGGCGCCGGCCAGTGGCAGATCGTGGCGGTGTCGCTGGTCATCGCCTTCGTCATCCTGCTGTTCGGCGGCCGCGTCGAACGCGCCCTGCACGCACTCCTGGGCGGCAGGCCGGCGCATGACGCCACGCCGGATCAGTCGTCGGACAGCGACCCGCACCAGCCCGGCAAGTAGCTCGCGTCCCGGCTCTTGGCGAGCGCGAGCGCGGTTTCCATGGCGCGGGCGAAATCCTCCTTGACGTCGCGGCGCCGCAGCCGGCGGCGGAACAGGTCGGCCCACAGGAACTCGCTGAACGGCGTGGTGTCCTTGGCGTAGCCGCCCGCGCGGCGCACCTCGCCGGCGAGGCTGCGGTAGGGATCGTCCTTCAGGTCGGCGATCGACGTGGGCATGTCCTTGAACGGGCGGCGCTCGCCCTTGGCGTCGTAGGGATAGGCCCAGCGGCGATGATCCAGCACGCTCCACAGCGCGCCCTTGTCGACCATGCTGAGGTCGGCGATCACCGTGACCAGGATGTCCTCCACCCCTTCGTCGTGCAGCGCCCGCGCCAGGTGGTGGTGATCGACCACGTAGTAGCGGCCGTCCGGTCCCAGCACCACCGGGATCATGTGCGTGCCGAGCAGTTCGGCCTGCTTGTGCTTGGACGCGTGCGCGCGCCAGCGCTTGCGCTTCTCCTTCACCTCGCGCATGCCCACGGTCATCTGCGTGGGACGCAGGGACAGGATCGGAACGGGATGCAGCAGCGGTTCGCGGGGATCGGCCATGCTCAGTCTCCGTGGAAGTGTGCGCGCCGGCACCAGGCGCGGCCGCCAGAGTGCCAGCGTCGTGCACGTTCTGCACAGCGCCGCGGCACGCGCGATCTTTCGGGAGCCAGGTGTTGCTCCCCTCTCCCTCCGGGAGAGGGGTTGGGGGTGAGGGTGCGACGGCCAGGGAACC